>NZ_JBEYUV010000014.1:0-125055 GCF_040643685.1 Nocardioides sp. NPDC047086 | reverse complement strand
TACACCAGCCCACCACCCGAGGCTTGGAAACCGGACCCGCCACCCCTGTCACCAGCCGAGATCCGGCTGCGCAACGTACTGCTCAACCACACCCTGGCGGCCTGACGCCCGAGATCGGTTGTGAACTTTCTTCGGATCGGTGCTTGACCTTGACGCTAGGTCAGGCCTGCACGCTTCTTCCACAGCCCCAAACCCGGGGCCCGGAACGTACACACCGAACCAAGGAGCACCACCATGAACAACCTCCTCACCCGCCTCATCGGGGACAAGAAGGACTGGAAGCGCATGGAAGCCCGCGCCGCCGAACTCCCGGCCGACTTCCGCACCGTGTATGGCGAGATGAAGAACTACCTGTGGCGCTTCACCGCCGGTGACGGCATGGACATCGTCGCCATCCTGCGCGACATCCTCGACCTGTTCGAGACCAAAGCCGCCAACGCACGCGCCGTCCTCGAGGTCACCAGACCCGACCTGGACACCTTCTGCAACACCCGACTCCCCGAGCAGCACGACGCCTACCGCCCCAAGCTCCGCACCAACCTCAACGAGGTCACCCAGAAGCTCGCCTGAGGCCGACGACGAACCTCAGCCCTCGTTGGGGACGTCGTCGCCCGAGGCGGGGTCGTAGAGGTAGATCTGCTCGCCGGCGCGGGGGTCGCGGGCGGTGATCACGTGGCAGGTGGGAGAGGCCGGGTCGGCCAGGTCGATGACGGTGGCGCCGGCACCTACTACGCCGCGTACGAGATGTGGGGGAGCGGTGGTGTCGATGCGGGTGACGACTCCGGGGGTCACCCAGACCGGGATGCCGGCGAGGAAGCCGCTGACCTGGAAGTGCAGGTGTCCGGTGAGGATGGCGCGTACGTCACTGCTGCGCACCACCCGGCCGAGGGCGGAGATGTTCTGGAGGACGACGTCGGCGACGTAGGGGACCGAGGCGAGGTGGAGGGGTGGATGGTGGAGGACCAGGACCGTTCCGTCGCGGGTCGGAGTGGCCAGCTCGTTCGCGAGGCAGGCCAGCTGGTGCTCGTCCAGGAAGCCGTGGGTCTTGCCCGGGACCAGGCTGTCGACAGTGATGACCCTGAGGTCACCCAGGAAGCTGACCGCCGCGCACAGGTCCGACTCCGGATCCAGCAGCCGCCCGCGGTCGCGCCCGTCGGCATCGCGATGGCCACTGCCGAGCACCTCGCGGAACGGTCCGCGGGCATCGTGGTTGCCGGTCGAGTAGAGGTGCGGGATGCCACGTTCGGCCGCGAACGCGCCGACCCGCTCCAGGACCGCGGCGCATCCGGCGGCCGAGCCGTCGTCGGCGATGTCGCCGCTGACCACGACCGCGTCCAGGCCGGGGAGGTGGCGTGCGTCGCGCAGGATCGCCTCGAGCGCGGCGATGGCGTCGACACCGTCCATGTCGACGCCGCTCGCGGAGACATGGGTGTCGGAGAGATGCAGAATCCGGGTCATGTCGTGAAGGCTGACATGAGGACCTCGGCGATGCCGTCGCTCTCGCTGAGGACGGCGACGTCGAGGTAGTGGGCGTCGACCTCGTCCCCGACCTGGGTGAGGTCGACCTGGACGCAGGCCACGGCGTCGGTGCAGCCGTCCTCGCCCAGCACCGGAGAGCCGGGGAGGCGGGCGAGCCAGGCGTCGAGCTCGGCCCGGGGGACCGTTATCGCGCCCTCGATCTGCCAGTCCTGGAACCCGATGTAGGTGCAGGAGGCAGCCGAGCTTCCGGCTGGGAGATCGGACAGCCCGACCGCCTGGGCGAGGTCGACGCAGTCGGCGGACTGGGCCTCGCCCGACTCACCCAGGTCCGTGCCCACCCAGGCGACCAGCCCGACGAGCCCGATTCCCGCGACGACCACGAACACCGCGCCCGCGACGAGCAGCCAGACCCACCACGGAACCCCGCGTCGCGGACTGCTCATGCCCACTGTCGGGAGCGCTCGACGGCCCGGCTCCAGGAGGCGTACGCCTCGTCGGCCGCATCGCGACGTGACGCGTCGGGGGAGAAGGTGCGGTCCAGCGCCCAGGTCTCGCGGATCTCGTCGAACGAGGACCATACGCCGACGCCCAGACCGGCGAGGAAGGCCGCACCGAGACCCGTGGTCTCGACGTAGCGCGGCCGGGAGACGTCGACCCCGAGCTGGTCGGCCTGGAGCTGGCACAGCAGGTTGTTGGCGGCCGCGCCGCCGTCGACGTTGAGCGAGGCGACGGGCGTCGGCATGGTGGCTATCACGTCGCGTACCTCGAAGGTGATCGCCTCCAGGGTCGCGCGCACGATGTGGGCACGGGTGGTGCCGCGGGTGATGCCGATGATCGTGCCGCGGGCGTCGGGGTCCCAGTGGGGTGCACCGAGGCCGGTCAGGGCCGGCACGAAGACGACCCCCTCGGACGAGGTGACGGTGCGGGCCAGGGCCTCGGTCTCCGCCGCGGAGCCGATGATCTGCAGGCCGTCGCGCAGCCACTGCACCGCGGCGCCGGTCACGAAGATGGAGCCCTCGAGGACGTAGGTGACCTCTCCCGAGGGTGACATCCAGCCCGGCGAGGTGAGCAGACCGGAGTCCGACCGCTGCGGTGTGGTGCCGGTGTTGGTCAGCACGAACGAGCCGGTGCCGTAGGTGCACTTGGAGTCGCCCACCTCGAACGCGGCCTGCCCGAACAGCGCGGCCTGCTGGTCGCCGGCCACCCCGGCGATCGGCAGCGAGAGGTCGAGGAAGGAGCGCGGGTCGGTGACCACGCCCTCGCCCCAGTTGGGTCCGATCTCCGGCAGCGCGTCGCGCGGCACCCCGAAGAGGTCGCACAGCTCCTCGGACCAGTCGTTGGCGGTGATGTCGAACAGCAGCGTCCGGGACGCGTTGGAGACGTCGGAGACGTGGTGGAGGCCGCGGGTCATCCGGGCGATGAGATAGGAGTCGACGGTGCCGATCGCATAGCGCCCAGATTCCACGTGCGTCCAGGTGTGCGGCTCGTTCTCACGGATCCAGGCCAGCTTCGTCGCGCTGAAGTAGGGGTCCAGACGGAGCCCGGTCAGCTCCCGCACACGGGCGTCGTGCTCGGCCATCGAGGAGCACATCGCGGTCGTACGCCGGTCCTGCCACACGATCGCTCGCCGCGGCGAGCCCAGCGTCTCCCGGTCCCACAGCACGACCGTCTCGCGCTGGTTGGTGATCCCGATGCCGACGAGGTCGTCCTTGCCGTGGGCCGCGAGGACCGTACGGCACGCCTCCAGCGTGGCCTGCCAGATCCCCTCGGGGACGTGCTCGACCCGGCCCGGGCTGGGGAAGTGCTGGTCGAACTCCTCATACCCCCGAGCGGCGACCTCGCCCTTCTCCGTGACGATCAGAGCGGTGACGCCGGTGGTGCCGGCGTCGATGGCGAGGATCGAGCTCACTTCGCGGTCCTGACGATGTCGAGGATGCGCCGGTCGATCCAGGAGAGGTCCTCGGCCACCCGCATCTCGTAGTTCTCGGTGGCGACCCAGGCGAGAAAGCCCGTGGCACCCTGCGTCGCGGCGTACGCCTCCACCTCGGCTTCGATCTCGGGGGTGACCTGCACCTTCTCGTCCTCGGTGGACGCGGTCAGGTAGAAGTCGCTGAGGTCCAGGAGTCGCTTCAGCTCGGTGATCGGGGCCGTGTGGTCGTCGACCCGGAGGTCGGCCGCGATGTCGTCGTTGCCGCCGTAGCCGGCCTCCTCGCGCACGACCAGGAGGGCCGCGCTCTGCCGGCCGCGGCTGTCGCCGCCGGCCTCGTCGCCCGCGGCCAGGGCCGCCAGCAGGCGGTGCTGCAGCGGCTCGTCGGGGGAGGAGGCGAGCCAGGCGGCCTCCATCGCCTCGACCACCTCGGGGCCGGTGAGGATGTTGCCCTGGATCGCATAGCCGTCCCCGGTGCGGCCGCCTGCCCAGTCGAAGCAGGACGATCCGGTGTGGGAAGCGGCGTTGCCGTCCACGTCGACGATGCCGACCTGGCGGTGGTCGCGGCGCTCGTCCTCCTCCAGGAGCCTCTCGAGGGCGACGGAAGCCGTCGCACCCTCGTCGAGGTGGGCGAGCGCGAGACCCTTGTAGGCGACGTTGGCCTCGGCCTGGGTGGCGATGGCTCCGACCCCGGCGACGGCGGCCGGCACGGCCGACCCGACGGCGAGGAACTTCGAAGCAACGGCCACACCCCAGGTGGGCTCCCCGGTGCCTGGATCAACTGCTCTGGCGACGATGGAGAAGGTCATGCCGCGACCCTATCCGCGAAAATTCGTCCGGTTACGGCGTGTTTACGAATTGTCGTACACCTGACGGGGAGCTTGGGCTTTGATTGAGGGATCCCTTCATCCCAATTTCGGAACTGAGTTTCGAACGTGACCAGGAAGGACATCATGACAACCCTGGCGAAAGAAGAAACACCCGAGTTGAAGAGAGTGATGGGGCCCTGGCTCCTTCTGCTCTTCATCGTCGGCGACATCCTGGGGGCCGGCGTCTACGCCGTCACCGGGACGATGGCCGGCTACGTGGGCGGCGTCCTGTGGCTGCCGTTCCTGCTCGCCTTCGTGGTGGCCACCATGACGGCGTACTCCTACCTGGAGCTGGTGACCAAGTATCCCAGCGCGGCCGGCGCCGCGCTCTACACGCACAAGGCGTTCGGTTTCCACTTCCTCACCTTCATGGTGACCTTCGCGGTCGCCTGCTCGGGTATCACCAGCGCGTCGACCTCGGCCAACACGCTGGCGCAGAACTTCTTCGGCGGCTTGGAGATCAACGGCTGGATGGACGCACCCAGCGAGGGTGTCGTCACGCTGGTGGCGTTGGGCTTCATGATCCTGCTCGCGCTGATCAACCTGCGTGGCGTGGGTGAGAGCGTGAAGTTCAACATCGTCCTCACCCTCGTCGAGATGGTCGCCCTGTGCATCGTCATCGGCGTCGGCTTCTTCGTGATCGCCCAGGGCAAGGCCGACATGTCGGAGCTGGTCTCCTTCGACGACTACTCCAACATGGGCGTGGTCTTCGCGGTCACCGCCGCGACCTCGGTGGCCTTCTTCGCGATGGTCGGCTTCGAGGACGCGGTCAACATGGTCGAGGAGACCAAGGAGCCCGAGCGGATCTTCCCGCGCACCATGTTCATGGGCCTGGGCGCCGCCGCGCTCCTCTACATCCTGGTCGCGATCTCGGTGGTCAGCGTCCTGAGCCCCGGAGAGCTCGAGACGATCCGCGAGTCCGAGGGCCGGGCCCTGCTCGAAGTGGTCGCCAAGGGTGCGCCCGACTTCCCGATCGACAAGGTGTTCCCGTTCCTGGCGGTCTTCGCCGTCGCCAACACGGCGCTGATCAACATGCTGATGGCCAGCCGGCTCGTCTACGGCATGGCCAAGCAGCGGGTGCTGCCCAAGCAGCTGGGCGCGGTCCTGCCCGGCCGCCGCACGCCCTACATCGCGATCATCTTCACCACGCTGCTGGCGCTGGGCCTGATCTGGTACGTCTCCAGCGACCCGGACAGCAACATCGTCTCCAACCTCGGCTCCACCACGGCGCTGCTCCTGCTGTGCGTCTTCGCGATCGTCAACATCGCCTGCGTGGTCCTGCGCAACCGACGGGCCGACACCGACAAGGCGTTCTTCACCGCGCCGAGGTGGCTGCCGCCCATCGCCGCGCTGCTGTGCATCTACCTGGCCGGCCCGTGGGTCGACCGGGACGGCATCGTCTACGAGATCGCAGGTGGCCTGATGGTCCTCGGCGTGATCCTGTGGGCCGTCACCTGGCTCGTCAACAAGATCGCCAACAAGGACGACGAGCCGCCGCACTTCCAGGACATCGAGCACATGGACGTCAACCCCGAGGACGACAAGTAACGAAGGTGTCTTCGGTCGGGGCCGGCGTACGAGCTGCTGAGGACGTACGCCGGCCCTGCCGTGTCTGAGATGACTTCGTAACAACCGGGTGAGCCGCGTACCCTGAGGCTCGTGAACGACGCCTTCCCCTCCCTCGAGCAGCTGCACGCCATCGGAGCCCTTCAGCAGCCGACCTATTCCGACCCGGTCGCCCTGGCCGCGGCGGTCGAGAAGCTGAGGAATCAGCCGCCGCTCGTCTTTGCGGGGGAGTGCGACCAGCTCAAGAGCTCGATCGCCGCCGCCGGCCGCGGCGAGGCGTTCATCCTGCAGGGCGGCGACTGCGCCGAGGTCTTCGCCGAGGCGACCGCCGACAACACCCGCAACAAGCTGCGCGTGCTGCTCCAGATGGCCGTCGTTCTGACGTACGCCGCCTCCGTCCCGGTCGTGAAGATCGGCCGTCTCGCGGGGCAGTACGCCAAGCCGCGCTCCTCCGACATGGAGACCCGCGACGGCGTGACCCTGCCGGCCTACCGCGGCGACGCCGTCAACGGCTTCGAGTTCACCGCCGAGTCCCGCATCCCCGACCCGCAGCGGCTGCTGGACGTCTACCACGCCTCCTCCTCGACCCTGAACCTCGTGCGCGCGTTCACCACCGGTGGCTACGCCGACCTGCGCCAGGTGCACACCTGGAACTCCGAGTTCGTCCGCAACTCGCCGGTCGGCGCGAAGTACGAGGCGATGGGCTCCGAGATCGAGCGCGCGATCGCGTTCATGGAGGCCATCGGCGCCGACCCGGAAGAGTTCCACCGGGTCGACTTCTACTCCTCCCACGAGGCGCTGCTGCTCGAGTACGAGCACGCGATGACCCGCATCGACTCGCGCACCGAGACGCCCTACAACGTCTCGGGCCACTTCGTCTGGATCGGTGAGCGCACCCGCCAGCTCGACGGTGCCCACGTGGAGTACTTCCGCCACCTCAACAACCCGATCGGCTGCAAGCTCGGCCCCACCGCGACCCCGGACGACGCGCTCGCGCTGGCCGCCAAGCTCAACCCGAAGAACGAGGAGGGCCGGCTCACCTTCATCACCCGCTTCGGCGCGGGCAAGGTGCGCGACGGGCTGCCCGGGCTGGTCGAGAAGATCACCGCCGAGGGCGTCAACGTCACCTGGATCTCCGACCCGATGCACGGCAACACCTTCTCCACCTCCAACGGCTACAAGACCCGCCGCTTCGAGGACGTCCTCGACGAGGTCCAGGGCTTCTTCGACGTCCACCACGCCCTCGGCACCGTCCCCGGCGGCATCCTGGTCGAGAACACCGGCGACGACGTCACCGAGATCATCGGCGGCGGCGAGGAGCTCGACGAGGCCGGCCTCGTGCACCGCTACGAGAGTGTCGTCGACCCGCGCCTCAACCGGGTCCAGTCGCTGGAGATGGCGTTCCAGGTCGCGGAGATGCTTCGCAACAAGTAGCCCGCCGGACGCAGAGTCGGCACGTCCTGCGGAGCAGGACGCGCCGACTGCGGCGATCGGTCAGCGAACCCTGACCGTGAACCTGGCCGTGCGACCGTCCGAGGTCGTCACCGTTCCGTGATAGGTGCCCGGGCGCGCGTAGCGGTGCGACGCGCTGATCCGGTAGACACCCGCGGCGTGGAGCCCGTCGCGTGGGGTGGTCGTGGTGAAGGTCGCAGGCACGCCGGCGGTGCCGTCACCGAAGCGGACCGTCGCGCCGAGCGAGCCCGTGAGCGCGGAGCCGCCCAGGCCGTCGGCGTCGTCGACCGCGTCGACGGCGACCGTCGATCCGTCCGTCTTCGTGCCCGGTGCGGCGAGCAGGCCTGCCGCTACGGTGGCCGAGGAGCCGCGGCGTACGACTGCATCGGTGCCGGTCACGGCGGTGGACCAGGCGGCGTGGGGGCCGTCGTAGAAGTTGATGCCGGCGGTGTTGAGCCGGGTGCCGACGTCGGCGACCCGGCGGGCGAAGTCGGCCCCGTCGCGCAGCGACTCCTGGGTCCAACCGACCTCCCCGTGCGCGAGGGCGCGCGGGAACATCATGAACTCCGCGTCGCTCACGCCACGGACGGTCTCCGACCACAGCGGCGCCTCGGTGCCCAGGATGTCGGCGTCACCGACGCCAGGGACGACGTTCTCGGGGCTCCAGGCGTAGTAGTCCGGGAAGTCGCATGAGCCCGAGCACGCCCAGGACAGCCCGATCGGCGTCTTGGGGTTGTACTTCATGTCGAGATACGACTTGTTGCCCGGTGAGACCAGCAGCTTGGCGCCGTCCTCGGTGATGGCGCGCTTGGCGAAGTCGGTCGAGCCGGCCCAGTACTGCACCCCGTCGCCAGGACTGAGGGTCGTCTCCGAGTACTCGTTCCAGCCCAGCGTCTTCTTCCCGAGGTCGTGCACGATGTCCACGGCCCGCTTCTCGAAGTCGACATAGCCCTGGTGCCCGTAGCGAGCGGTCATGGCGTGCGACTCGTCGCCACCGATGTGCAGATAGTCGCCGGGGGTCATCTCGGCCAGCTGCGCGAAGACGTGCTGGACGAAGGTGTAGCTGACCTCGGCGTAGGGGTCGAGATAGGAGTAGCCGACGTCGATCGTGCTGTTGACCGGCGCCACCGGCTCCGCGGCGGTGCCGGTGTGGCTGGATCCCGCGGTGTTGAGCTGCGGGATCGCGTGCAGCGCAGCGTTGGTGTGGCCCGGGATGTCGACCTCGGGGACCACCTCGATCTCGCGCTCGGCGGCGTAGGCGACCAGGTCGCGGAACTGGGCCTGGGTGTAGTAGCCGGTATGGCCGTCTTTGGCCTGGTAGGCGTTGGAGGTGACCGCGGTGCCGCCCGACTCTCGTGTCAGCGCCGTGTAGTCGATGTCGTCGCCGGCCGCTCGCCCGTCGTTGGTGATCTGGATGCGCCAGCCCTGGTCATCGGCCAGGTGGATGTGCAGCACCGACAGCTTTGCTGTGGCGGCGGCGTCGATGATCTGCTTGACCTCGTCGACGGTCTGGAACGACCGGGCGACGTCGACCATGATCCCGCGGTAGCCGAACCGCGGCGCGTCGAGGACCTTCACGGCCGGTACGCTCCACGTCTGATGCACGCGGACAGGCGAACCGGCGAAGGCCGGGAGCAGCTGGCGCAGCGTCTGGGTGCCGTTGAAGAGCCCGTGCCGGGTCGCCCCGCTGATCCGCAGGCCTGAACGGCCGGAGGAGAGGGTGTACGCCTCGGGGTTGCCCGCCACCTGGCCGTAGTCGGCGCCGGCGTCGATGACCAGTTGCAGATCGGTGGGCTTCGGGTGGGCGGAGACGACCGGCAGCGCGTAGCCGGTCGACGTCCGGAGCGTGGTGGCGAGCAGGCGCCCGACCGCTGCGGCCTCACCGCGGGCGACGATGCGCGCGCCGGGGGTGACGACGAAGTCGGGGCCGGACTGCTCGGTGACCTGCACCGGGAGCGGGACCAGACCCGGGACGGGGGTATCGGGAGCGGAGGCGGGGGTGGGGGTGGAAGCGGTGGCCGACGGGGCCGCCATGGTGACCAGACAGCCTGCGAGGGTCAGAGCGGCGGCTGCGGCGAGTATCGAGCGAGACATTCAACATTCCTCTCTGCCGCGGCGACACGGCGAGTATCAAGAAGTTGTGCTGCTCCCGGCGAGCGTAGTGACGCGCTCGCGCACCCGAGGGGGTTTTCGTAAATTCGCTCAACAAATTAATTCTCGCCCGGCGCTCAGCCGCTCGCCCAGGCGAGCTGCATGATCTCCTCGCCGTCGTGGAGGGTGCTGCGGTTGCTGGTGTCGGTGAAGCCGGTGCGCTCGTAGAGGCGCTGCGCGCGCCGGTTGTCGGTGCGGGTCCAGACGCTGAGGCCCTCCCAGCCGCGTGACTGGAGGTCGCGGATCATCTCGGTCCCGACGTGGGATCCCCAGACCGCGGGGTCGACGAAGACCATCGAGATGTGGCCGTAGCCGGGGAGCGGTACGCCGTCGACGAGGTAGGTCTCGGCGACCAGCATCCCCGCCGGACGGGTGCCGTAGTGGGCGAGCAGCGCCAGCTCGGCCGTGTCCAGCTTCTCGCGGACCCGGCGGATCCGGGCCTCGGTGGCGGTGCGGCGGCGGGCGGCGTTGGCCGCCCGCCAGACATCGAGCGCAAGGGCGCGCTGCTCGTCGCTGTCGATCTCGGTGACGACGATTCTCGGCATCTAGGCGGCCCGACGCTACAGCGTCATCAGCCAGATGCCGAGCACGAGCATCACGATCATGAAGATCGCGCCCACCCACAGCAGCACGATCCAGGTGGAGGGGTTGTCCTCCGCCTCGGTGGCCATCAGCGAGGAGACGTACTCCTGCTGGGCGCCGTAGTCGCCGAAGTCCTGCTCGATCGGCTCCTGCTCGCCGGCGTAGCCGTAGCCGGCCTGCCAGTCTCCCGCCTCCTCGGTCGCGTAGGCATCCGCCGCGTAGCCGGTCGCATAGGCGGGCTCGGTGTCGTAGACCTCGCCGGCCGGAGCATCCTGCTCCTGGGGCGGGGCCCAGTGACGGGCCTGCCCGTTGCGCGAGGATTCGACGAGCATCCCCGAGGGCTGGACGAAGGGCTGGTACGCCGCCTCGGCCGTGACCTCGGAGACCGGCTCGGGCTCGGGGACGGGCTCGGGGACGGGCTCGGGCCCGGGAAGGGGACCCGGCTCCGGGGTCGGGTCGGGGACGGGGTCCGGACCGGGAACGGGCTCGGGCTCGGGGACCGGCGTCGGATCCGGGAAGGGCGAGGGGTCCGGGACGGGTGACGGCTCGGGGTCGGGGATCACGGCCTGCTCCGCGGCGGCCGGCGGGGGAGCGCTCGGCGGCGGAGCGGTCGGCGGTGCGTACGCCGGACGGACCGCGGTGGTCCCGTCGGGCTCGTCGTCGGTGTCGAGGTTCTCCTCGACCGAAGGTGCCTGGCGCCTCGAGGTGCGCTCGGTGGGCTCGTCGTTCCCGGTCGTGATGAGCGGCGAGGACGCCGGGCCCGGGATGCTGTCGTCGCCGTACGCACTGATCCGCGGCAGGCTCAATGAGGTCTGCTCCGCGTCGGGCACGTCCTCGACGGCCTCCGGGGCGATCGCCTCGACGGGCTTCCGGATCACGGTGGACTCGTTGGGCTCGTCGAGATCGTCGACGTCCTCGCTAGCAGCAGGGTGCGCGGCTTCGGGCTTCGCTTCAGCAGGGTGCATAGCTTCGGGCTTCGCTTCAGCACTGGACACGGGTGGCGTCCTTTCCTCTACATCGGTGGAGTCAGCCTCGGCTGCTTGGTCGGGCTCCGTGGCGACCTCGAGGCCACACATCGGACAGGCCGGCTCATCGGACAGCCGGTGTCCACACTGTGCGCAGCTGGTCATGCCACCCCCATGGCGTCGAAGATCACTCCCGTGCGTGCCCAAGCCTAGGTCACACGCCTTGACGTCGGGCCGATGCCCGAAGATCGCGGAGCAGCGAGATATCGGGGTTGTCCGCGTCGCGAGACCCGGGAGTCTCCAGGATGAAGGGGACTCCGTCGGTCGCCGGATGCGCGAAGAGCTCCTCGAAAGCGGCGGTGCCGATGTGGCCCCGACCGATCTGCTCATGACGGTCCAGGTGCTTGCCGCGTACGTCCTTGGAGTCGTTGGCGTGGATCAGCCGGAGCCGTCCGGGGCCGCCGATCTCGACGATCCGGTCGACACAAGCGGTGGCACCGCCCGGCTCGTCCAGCGGGGCGCCGGCGGCGAAGACATGGCAGGTGTCCAGGCAGATCCCGGCCTTGGGGTGGAAGTCGACGGCCCCCAGGTAGGCCGGCAGGTCCTCCACCCCCGCGCACAGTGAGCGTCCCTGACCTGCGGTCGGCTCCAGCAGCAGCCAGGGAGCGTTCTCGGCGGAGATCTCCTCGAGCACCGGCAGCAGGGCCTCGCGCACCTGCTTCATCGCGGCGGCGTACCTCTCGCTCGCGTCCCCGTCGGGGGAGACGAAGGAGCCGGTGTGGACGACGACGCCTTCGGCGCCGATGTCCGCGGCACGGCGGAGGTTGTGGGCGACCACGGCCGCGGACCTCTCGTAGGTGGCCGGGGTGGGTGAGCCGAGGTTGACCAGGTAGGGGGCGTGGATGAAGGCGCGCATCCCGCGTCGTTCGAGCTCGGCCCGGAACGCCTTGTCCTCAGCGGGCTTCCCCGCCGAGAGCGCCCAGCCGCGCGGGTTGCCGACGAAGACCTGCAGGGTCTCACCGCCGACCGCGTCGGTGTTGGCGAGGGCGCCCGCGACGAGGCCCTTGCCGACCTGGACGTGGGTGCCGATCGGGTTGCGGTCTGTGGGAGTCAAGGTCAGTTCAGCCAGATCGTGATCTCGGAGCCGTACGGCGCCTCGCCCTCGGCGGGCTCCTGACGGGTCACGTAGCCGAAGCCGAGGTTGATGCCACCCTCCTGCTCCTCCTTGACCTTGAAGCCGGCGGCCTCCAAGGTCTGCCTGGCGGTGGCCTTGTCGTTGCCGACGACGTTGGGGACCGGAGCGGTGTCGGGGCCCTTGGAGACGACGAGCGTCACGGTCTCGCCACGGGGAAGGGTGCCGGAGTTGGGGCTCTGGCTGAGCACGGTGCCCGGCTGGATCTCCTGGCTCTCCTCCTCCTCGATCTCGACCTCGAGGCCGTCGGCTTCGAGGGACTTCTTGGCGCGGTCGGCGCTACGGCCGGTCCAGTCGACGATGGCGACGGGGGCCGGGCCCTTGCTGATCACGAGGACGATGGCCTTGCCGGGTCGCACCAGGGTGCCGGCGCGGGGCTGGGAGTTGATGACGTGTCCCTCGGGGACGTCGTCGTTGAACTTCTTGATCGGATCGCCGAGGTTGAGCCCGAGGTCCTGGATCTCGTCCTGGGCGTCGTCGGCGAGCATGCCCTTGACCTTGGGCACGGAGTATTCCTCGATGCCCCGGCTCACGCTGATCTCGACCGTCGAACCGGGCAGCGCCTTGTGGTCGCGGCCGGGGTCGGAGTCGATCACGACGCCCTTCTCGATGGTGTCGGAGAACTCGGTGTTCGCCGAGACCTCGAAGCCGGCCTTCTGCAGCTGTGTGGTCGCCGCGGCCTTGCTCAGACCGGCCACCGAGGGCACGCGCTCGTAGCGGCCGTCGATGAACCACCACATGCCGGTCGCCACCAGGGCCACGGCCACCACGGCGGCACCGATCGCGATCGGGCCCTTCCAGGTTGCCGGCATGCTCCAGCGCTGCTTCGGCTGCGTGGGCGTGGGGGCGATGCGTACGTTCTCCTCGGGCTCGCTCAGCGAGAGCCGGGCCCCTGCGGGCAGGCCGACGCCCGGAGGCGGCCCCGGCGGGCCCGGAGGACGACCCTGCGGAGGAGCTGAGGGCCCGGAGGACCCGGACGGCCCGGACGGCCCCAGGCCGAGCGCGGGCAGGACGGCGGTCGACTCGGCGGCGGACTCGTCGTGGCTCCGTGCCGGAGCCTCGGGGCCGTTGCCGGCCCTGTCGGGCGCGCCCGCCGTGGGGAGCGCCAGGTCGGCGGTGAGGTCGGGGTCGTCGAAGATGCCCGCGGACAGGGTGGCCATGACCCGGTTGACCATGCGCAGCAGCACGCCGGCGTCGGCCGGGCGCAGCTCGGGATCACGGGCGGTCGCGCGGGCGACCAGGGCATCGACGTACCGGGGGATGCCGGGCGCTGCCTTGGAGGGCGGCGGGACGTCCTCGTGGACGTGCTTGTAGGCGACCTCCACCGGGGAGGGCCCGCTGTGGGGCTTGCGGCCGGTGAGCAGCTCGTAGAGCACGACGCCGGCGGCGTAGACATCGGTGCGCGGCCCGGACCTGGACTCGGTGACCAGCTCGGGCGCGAGGTAGGAGACGGTGCCGACCAGGTTGCCGGTCGTGGCGTCGTTGGAGTTGTTGTTCATCACCCGGGCCAGGCCGAAGTCGGCGACCTTGACCCGCTGCGAGATCGAGGCGGCACCGGTGGTGATGAGCACGTTCTCGGGCTTGATGTCGCGGTGCACGATCCCGATCGCATGGGCCGCGGTCATCGCGCTCAGGATCGGCTCGATGTAGGCCAGCGCCTTCGCCGCGCCCAGCGGAGCCTGCGAGGCGATGGTGTCGCGCAGGGTGTGTCCCTCGATGTACTCCATCGCGAGGAAGGCGACGCCGTCGTCCTCGTCCTGGTCGTAGACGGCGACCACGTTGGGGTGGGAGAGCTTCGCGGCCGACCTGCCCTCGCGGACGAACCGCTCGGCGAAGTTGCCCTCCTCGTCGAGGTCCTGGTGCATGACCTTGACGGCGACGATGCGGTCCAGCCGCATGTCGTGGGCGACGTAGACCGTCGCCATGCCGCCCTTCGCGACCTTCTCGACGATCCGGTAACGCATCCCCAAGACCTGGCCCAGAAGGGGGTCGGATGCGGTAGCCGAGCCTCCGCCGTGGCGTCCGATGGCGCCGTCACGGGGGTCCGCCTCACTAGCCACGCGATACTCCTGTCTCCGGTTGGAGAAGTATTCCGGACCGGGCAATGGTACGGACCAGCGGGTCCCCCTCACGACTTTCCGGACCGGCTACCCCGGCCGGTAATGTGATTGTTATGAGCGAGATGCGGCTGGCGGAGCAGGATCTGGGTGTCCTGGTTGAAGAGTGGATCGACTGGGCCACGGCCGCGTCGCTGCTCGGAGTGACCGTGGGGAAGGTCCGCACGATGATCCGCGAGCACGAGCTCGCGGCGGCGGTGCCCCCGGGGGTGAAGGGCCAGCACATCCCGGCCCTGTTCATCCAGGACGGCCTGCCGGTCAAGGGGCTGGGTGGGCTGCTGCACGTGCTCCACGACGGGCGCTACGACGACCGCGAGATCATCGCCTGGCTCTTCCTCGACGACGATCTTCCCGGCCGCCCGATCGACGCACTTCGGGAGAACCGCGGGTCGGAGGTCAAGCGCCGGGCCCAGGCCATGGCACTCTAGGTCACTCGGTCCGTACGTCTCGGAGGAACCTCGTGAGGTCGAAGTCTGTCCTGGTCGGCCTGCTGCTCGCCGTCCTGATGGCGCTGGTCGCCGGCTGCGCAGGAAGCTCGGCCGGTGACCCCGGATCGGGCGGTGGTGGCAAGAGCGGCACCGACCCCGAGAGCGGGCTCGCCTGGATCGCCGAGTCCGACCTGCCGCCCGAAGGGGTGGAGACGCTCGATCTGATCGACGCCGGGGGTCCGTTCCCCTACCCGGGCAAGGACGGCAGCACCTTCGGCAACCGCGAGGGGATCCTTCCCGACGAGGCGTCGGGCTACTACGCGGAGTACACCGTGCCGACGCCGGGCTCCGACGACCGCGGCGCGCGGCGTATCGTCACAGGCGAGGGTGGGGAGTTCTACTTCACCGAGGACCACTACGAGTCGTTCTCACGGATCGACCGGGGGGTGATGGGTAGATGAGTGGACTGGCAGGACTTCTGGCCGGGAAGGTCGATCCCGGCGTCTACCGGTGGCACACCGAGCTGGCTGCGGCCGACCTCGCCGAGTCGGTGACCGGCGCCGGCTGGTCGCTCGCGCAGATCGCCGAGGTGGCCGAGACCAAGGACGAGGTGCTCGGCGCCATCGGCGCCGCGCTGGGGTTCCCGGCCCACTTCGGCCGCAACCTGGACGCGTTGTGGGACTCGCTGCGCGACCTCTCCGCGCCCACGGTGCTGCTGTGGGAGACGTGGGGGATCGCTGCGTACGCGGATCCTGCGGGGTTCGACAAGATCATCCGGGTGCTCCAGGACCGGGCCGCGGAGATCTCCGAGGACCGGCCGGCGTTCGCCGTGCTGCTGCGCGGGGACGGTCCCGACACGGACCTGGACGACCTGGACTGATCACCCGACGTTGACGGTGCGGGTGGGGTAGCCCGTGGCTCCGTCGGGAGCGGGTGGCACCTCGTTGCCGGTCTGCGGAGTGCCGGTGCGGTCGTACGCCCTCGCCTGGATCCGGTGCTCGCCCTCGGTCGCGTCCCAGCGGTAGGTCCACTGCCGCCAGGTGTCGATGCTGTCCTCGGCGGCGAGCGTGGCGGGCTGCCAGGGGCCGTCGTCGATGCGTACCTCGACCTTGCTCACGCCGCGGTGCTGGGCCCAGGCGACACCGGCGACCGTCACCTCGCCGGGCATCGTGTCCTCGCCCGGGAGGTCGATGCGGGACTCGGTCTTGATCGGGCCCTCTGCGGACCAGCCGCGGTCGGTCCAGTAGGCGCGGAAGTCGGCGAAGCGGGTGACCTCCAGCTCGGTGAGCCACTTGGTCGCCGAGACGTAGCCGTAGAGGCCGGGGACGACCATGCGTACCGGGAAGCCGTGGTCCTGGGTCAGCGGCTCGTCGTCCTGGGCGATCGCGAGCAGGGCGTCGCGACCGTCGGTGAGCGCTTCGAGCGGGGTGCCGATCGTGATGCCGTCGGCGCCGGTGGACTTCACCGCGTCGGCGTCGGGGGAGAGGCCGGCGCGCTTGAGGACGTCGCGGATGCGTACGCCGGTCCAGGTCGCGTTGCCGATCAGGTCGCCGCCGACCTCGTTGGAGACGCAGCAGATCGTGACGCGGCGCTCGTAGAGCGGCATCGCGAGCAGGTCGGCATAGGTCAGCTCGACCGGCTCGTCGACCAGACCGTGGATCTTGAGCCGGTAGTCGGCGACGTCGACGCGTGGGGTGAGCAGGGCGATGTCGATGCGGTAGAAGTCGTCGACCGGGGTCAGGTGGGGCGTCAGCCCGTCGATCCGGAGCTCCGCGCCCGCCGGAAGGGGCGCGGCGGGGGAGACCGCTGCGGGGATGGGCACCCTGGCCGCCGGGTGCCGGCGTCCGGTGACCACCTTGGCGCCGACCCCGCCGGCCGCACCCACCGCGGTCACGGCAGCCGCGGCGACCAGGAAGCGGCGACGGTCGAAGCCGTCGGGCGCCACCGCCTCGGTGGGGTCGTCATGGGCGTTGCGCAGCGGGCGGGTCAGGAGGAGCAGCGCCACGATGCCGACCGCCAGGCCGATCACCAGCGCGATGATCCCGATCTCCGGGCTCGTGGTCCCGCTGTCGGCACGGTCGGCCCGGAGGGCGGCGATGTCGACGGCCCCGAGGAGCACCAGCATGCCCGCGCCGAGGACGGGGCGGCGTACGGCCAGGGCGCCCGCGACCCCGAGCAGGACCAGCGTGACCAGCCCGACGCAGGTGAGCAGGATGGGCTTGTCGGCGGTGCCGAAGGTGGCGACCGCCGCCTCCTTGAGCCAGCGCGGGGTGAGGTCGATGACCCGGTCGCCGAGGGCGAGCAGGGGAGAGGCTCCGCCCGCGAGGGCGGCCACGAGCTCGGCGACGCCGAGGCCGAGCACGCCGGCGGCGATGCCCGCGACGGGGCCGTACGGGAGACGTGGCGCCGAAGCGGAGCCCGAAGCCTTCTGCTCGGCGAGGATGCGGGATGTCATGCTGTGGGTTCGTGGCCGATCGTTGGTCGGATGGGACCAATCCTCCCACTCTTCGGCTGCGAACCCGAGATGAGATCACTCAGGTGTCGGAAGGGGTGCGCATGCGGCGAGCGCTGCGGGTCGTGGGCGAGGAGTCGTCCCCGGACCCCGAGGACGACCTGGACCCGGCGGCGGTGCTCGCCGCGGTCGCGGGTGGTGACCTCGACGCCTTCGGTCGGCTCTACGACGACCTCGCTCCGCTCGTCTTCGGCGTCGCCCGGCGGGTCGTGCGCGACCCCTCGCGTGCGGAGGAGGTGACCCAGGAGGTGTTCGCCGAGCTGTGGCGCCAGGCTGCCCGGTTCGACCCGTCGCGCGGCTCTCTGCGGACCTGGGTGCTGACGATCGCCCACCGTCGCGCGGTCGACACCGTTCGCTCCGCGCAGGCCTCGCGGGCACGTGAGGAGCACGTCGCCCGGCGTGAGCCGGTCGACGTCGCCGGCCCGGAGGACGCTGTCGTCACGGCGGCGGAGCACGAGGGCGTACGCCGCTGCCTGGACTCCCTCACGCCGCTGCAGTCCCAGGCCGTGCGGCTGGCCTACTACCAGGGCTTCACCTATCCCGAGGTCGCCGAGCTGCTCGGTCGGCCGCTGCCGACGGTGAAGACGCGGATGCGCGACGGGCTGATCCGGTTGCGGGACTGTCTGGAGGGTCACGATGGCGCCTGAAGTGCACGGCCTGGTGGGGGCCTACCTCCTCAACGCGCTCGAGCCGGGGGAGCGGGCGGAGTTCCAGGCCCATCTTGGGGTCTGCCCCGAGTGTCGCGAGGAGGTCGACTCCCTACGGGCGGCGACCACGTCCCTCGCCGAAGAGGTCGCCGCGACACCGCCGGCATCGCTGCGCGGGCGGGTGGTGCGTACGGCCTCGGAGACTCCACAGCTCCCGCCCGTGGTCTCGGCGGGCCGGCGCCGTCGGCGCTGGCTCGCCGGCGTGGTCGCCGCGGCGGCCGCCCTGGTCATGGGTGTCGGCGTGACGGTCGGTGTGGTCGTACGCGACGACGACCCGCCCGCGACGACCGCCGCCGAGGTGATGTCGGCCCCGGACGCGCGGATGCACAAGGAGGACACCTCCGGCGGCGAGCTCATGGTCGCGATGTCCCACGAGATGCGCATGGTCGCCGTCGACACCGCCCACCTCGAACGCCCCGCCGGCATGACCTACCAGGTCTGGTGGCACACCGACACCGGCATGGAGTCCGCCGGCGTTCTCGACGAGGAGATGGCCGTCGCGGTGCCCGTCGAGGACGGCGACCTGATGGTCACCATGGAGCCCATGGGCGGTTCCGACGTACCGTCCGAGAAGGTCCTCTTCCAGATGCCCGCCGAGCGTCTCTGACGCCTCGGGGTCAGACGGTGCGCTGGGTGGCTGCGGTGGCGAGGGCGCGGAGGATCTCGGCGGCGTTCGCGTCGAGCACGCCTGCGGACTTGGCCTCGTCGAGGGCGGTGAGGCCCTGGTCGGCGAGCTCGGTGATGGTCTTCTCGACCTGCTGCTCGGCTCCGGAGGAGGCGATGATCGTACGCAGCTCGGCGACCTGGTCCTCGGTGAGCGGGCGGCCGAGGGAGCGGTCCAGGAGATCGGCGTCGGCGGGCGGCGAGGCGGCCAGGGCGAGGGCGACGAGGACGGTGCGCTTGCCCTCGACGAGGTCGTCGCCGGCGGGCTTGCCGGTGACCGAGGGGTCGCCGAAGACACCGAGGAGGTCGTCGCGCAGCTGGAAGGCCTCGCCGACGGGGAGGCCGTAGGCCGACAGCGCCTCGATCTGCTCCCGGGAGGCCCCGGCGAGGGCGGCGCCGACGTGGAGGGGACGCTCGACGGAGTACTTGGCCGCCTTGTAGCGCACCACCTTCATCGCCGCCTCGACGTCCGCCGCGCCGCGCGCTTGGACGGTGATGTCGAGGAACTGCCCGGCGATCACCTCGCTGCGGGTGTGGTCGAACACCGACAGGGCGGCGGCGGTCTCGGCACCCCCGAACCCAGAGGTACGCAGCAGCTCGTCCGACCAGGTCAGCAGCAGGTCTCCGAGGAGCACCGCCGCGGCATCGCCATAGGCACGGGACCGGCCCGGCCAGCCGGCGGCGGCGTGGTCGGCCTCGAACGCACGGTGCGCGGCCGGCGCACCGCGCCGGGTGTCGGAGTCGTCGATGACGTCGTCGTGGACGAGCGCCGAGGCCTGGAGCAGCTCGAGCGCCGCAGCTGCCCGTACGAGTGACTCCTCCTCGGCCGGCGAGGGGGAGGGGCGGACCGCGTGGAAGCCCCAGAAGCAGAACGCGGCTCGCAGCCGCTTGCCTCCGGACATCGACTCGCGGGCCCGGCGCAGCAGCGGTTCGACCTCGTCACCGAGCGGAGCCAGCCGCTGGGACTGCGTCTCGAGAAAGGTGTCCAGCGCTCCCTGGACCCGACTGCGGAATTCATCGGCGCCCCACGTTTCATTCACTCTCCGAGCCTAGGGCACTCACTACCATGGCCCGATGGTGACTGGACGTGGACGCTCTCTCGCGGAGCTGATCAACCAAGGCGAACGCTCGTTCTCCTTCGAGTTCTTCCCGCCGAAGGACGAGGCCGGTGAGGAGCAGCTGTGGAACGCCGTGCGCGCGCTCGAGCCCTACCGTCCGACCTTCGTGAGCGTCACCTACGGTGCCGGCGGCTCCACCCGTGACAAGACCGTCGCCATCACCGGCCGGATCGCCGCGGAGACCGAGCTGCTGCCGGTCGCTCACCTGACCTGCGTCGGCCACACCCGCGACGAGGTCGCCGCGATCCTGGACGCCTACGCCGCGAAGGGAGTCGCCCACGTGATGGCGCTGCGTGGCGACCCCGCCGAGGGCCCGCGCGCCGAGTGGACCCCGACCCCGGGCGGTCTCGACTACGCCATCGACGTGGTGCAGCTGGCCCGTGAGCGCGGCGACTTCCGCATCGGCGTCGCTGCCTTCCCGGAGGGCCACCCGAGTGCGGAGTCGCTCGAGGCCGACGCCGACGTGCTGGCCGCCAAGGCACGGGCCGGTGCGGAGTTCGCGGTCACCCAGATGTTCTTCCGTGCGGCCGACTACTTCGGTCTCGTCGACCGGGTCCGCGCCCGCGGCGTCGACATCCCGATCCTGCCCGGGATCATGCCGATCCTGAACCTCGCCGCCATCCGCCGGCAGAGCGAGCTGATCGGCGCCGAGGTCCCCGAGGAGATCGTGGAGCGGCTCAGCGCTGCCGGCCCCGAGCCCGCCGACATCCGAGCCGAGGGCATCGCGGTGGCCGCCGAGCTGTGCCAGGAGCTCCTCGACGGCGGCGCCCCCGGGCTGCACTTCTACACGCTGAACCGCTCCAGGGCGACGCTGGAGATCTTCGCCGAGCTCAACGTCACCGTCTAGGTCGCGCTCACTTCTCCGCAGGTCCGATCGACTGCGCGACCAGCGCGGAGGACAGCCCGGCGAACGGCAGCCCCGATCCCGGTGTGGCGTGGGCGCCGGCGGCGTAGACGTTCGGGAGCGGGGTGCGCGGCCCGAGGCGCTGGAACACTGTGCCGCGCCCGGCCCACTTCACGCCCAGCGGCGACCCGCGCCAGCGGCGTACGAGCTCGGCGGCGCCCAGGTCGACACGGTGCACGACGTGCTCGCGCAGGTCGATCTTGTGGCGTGCCAGTGCCAGCAGGACATCCTCCATCAGCTTGCCGTAGGAGTGGATCGTCCACGCGTGCTGCCCCTCGGGGGCGAGCCCGCGGGTGCGGACGACCAGGGTGGGGTCGCCGTGGAGCACCAGCTCGTCGGGGAGGCCGAGGAGATGCTCGGGCAGCGCGGAGAGCCCGAGGTGGAACGTCATCGGCGGGATCGCCGGCAACGTGCGGTCCACCAGCGGCCGCAGGGCCGGCAGCGAGCGCGGGTCGAAGGCGACCACGACCGCTCCGTCGGCGCCGAGGTCGATCTCCCCGGACGTGGTGCTGACCGCGACCGCCCTCCCGTCGCGCACGACGATGTCCTCCACGTGGGTCGCGGTCTCCACCGAGACCCGGCGCGTGGCCATCCGGGCGGCGAGCACCTCGGCCACCACTCCCATCCCGCCCTCGACCCGCCAGGCGCCGAACCGCTGCTCGAGATAGGCGGTCAGCCCCGCCCAGGCAGGTACGTCACGCAGCTCCTGCCCCGCCGCGACGAACGGGTGCGCCGCGACCAGCCGGAGCCGCTCGTCCTTGAACGTCTTGCGCAGCCGCTTGTGGAGGGTCTCGCGCGACCGGAACCGCTCCGCCACCGCCGAGGGGAGCGCCGAGGGCTCCCACGGGACCTCGAAGTAGTGCTGGCGCAGCACCTCCCAGTCCTCGCTGAACCGGGCGACGTAGTCGGTCCACTGCCGGCCCAAGCCCGGGCCGAGCGCGTCGAAGGCGGCCAGCTGGGCGCCACGGGTGCTGCCGGGCACCGAGACCGAGGTCTTGTCGGAGAACCGGTGCTCGCGGAGGACGTCCATCGGCACCAGCTCGAGCTCACGCTCCGCGGGCCGACCGGACTTGCGGAACAGGTCACGCATCACCGCAGGCAGCAGGGTCGAGGTCGCCGACGCGTCCCAGGTGAACCCCTCCTCGCGCACCGGCACCAGCGCGCCGCCGAGCTGACCGGAGGCCTCGAGAAGGGTCACCGAGTGACCGAGCTTGGCCAGCCGGGCGGCGCTGGCCATCCCGGCGTACCCGCCCCCGAGGACGACAACGTTCGTCACGAGACGGGGTAGGGCTTGGTGGTGCCGTCGGACGGTCCTTCCGGCGGTGGGGCGCCTCGTCTCCCTCGCCGGGTCAGCCTGCGCCAGCCTCCGCGAACGGTGCGGACGATGAGATACACCAGCACCAGGCCGGCGACGAGCAGGACCGCGGCGACACCGGCGGCGGCCAGCGGGTGCTCGGTCGCGAACCAGACCACGCCGAGGACGAGCCCGTCCTCGGCCAGGCTGACCACCGAGTTGGAGACCGGCTCGGGGGAGGAGTTGACCGCCAGCCGCTCGCTGGCCTTGACCAGGTGGGACATCAGCGCGGAGGTGCCGCCCACGACGCCGGCGACGGCAGCGTTGAGCGAGTCGGCCTCACCGGCGATCAGGACACCGATGATGGCGCCGATCGTGGGCCGGATCACCGTGGAGATCGAGTCCCACGTCGAGTCGATGTAGGGCACCTTGTCGGCGACGAACTCGATCGCGAACATCAACCCCGCGGCCGCCAGCACCGGCCAGGTGCCGAGCACGTCAGGGATCTCCTCGGCCCCTGTCGTACGCTGCACGACGCCGAGCACCAGCACGACCAGGTAGGCGTTGATGCCACTGGCCCACCCGCTGGAGAAGGTCAGCGCTAGAGATTCCATGGAGACATCTTGGCGTACGGCACCGACGGCCAGGACCCGGCCCGAGACCGAGCGCACGCGATCCCGTATTTACCTCCGTTGTGCCCCGTACGGCAGAATGGGCTGATCAACGCAGAGTTCCCCCCACGTCGCAAGGAGACCGGATGACCATGACGACACCCGACGAGAACGAAGGTGTGGTCGTGAGCGAGGACCCGGAAGCCACCGTCGAGGTGGCAGCCCTCGCTGCTGAGCCCGTGCCGCGGGAGATGACGTGGGCGGTTCGGCTGATCGTCGGTCTGATCGCGTTCAGCGCCGTCGTGGTCGTGGTGATGGTGCTGCGTTCCGACGACCTGGTGCGCGCGTGGGCGGAGGGCAACGCCTCGGCCAAGCGCATCTTGGAGACCGAGGGGCTCGAGGCCCTCATCAACCCGCCCAACGACAACCGGGTCAGCGCGCCGGCGTTCATCGCCCCTGCGATCACCCTGTTCGGCGTGATGGCCATCATGCTCGGCGTGCTCACGGTCTTCCTTCGCAACGGCTTCGAGTGGGCCCGCATCGTGATCACCTTCCTGGTCTTCATCTCCGCGGTGGCCAGCGTCGGTGGCATCCTGACCGGCCCGCCGGTGATCATCAGCGTGCTGACCGCGATCGCGATCGTCATCGCCGCGGGGCTGCTGGTGGTCATGTGGCTGCCGGCCAACACCCGCTACATCCACCCGCCGCACCGCATCCGCGGCGCCGTCGCCGACGACTGAGCGACCGCAGCACCGATCGACACGCCCCGCCACCGAAACGTCTTGTGACTGTCGGTGGCGGGGTGTAGTTTGATCTCGTGTTCGAACAAATGTTCGAACACCCAGGCTCTGGCGGGCGTCGTCCTCGACCCCCGACGCCCGCCGGAGCCGTCCACTGCGGGGTCGACCGTGAGCGAGTTAGGACGACCCGATGCATCTGTTGCCGGCGACGACGCACAACTACCTCTTCCGCGCCACCGAGACCCTCGCGGAGGCGATCGTGGCCGACGACGTGCCGAGCAGGTACGCCATCGCTCACGTCGCCGCACTCCAAGCCGCCGCCGCGCTGATCGCCGCCCGCACCGATCCCGTCGAGGCCGCGAGCGCCGGTCGCCGTCGTCCGTGGAACGCCTGGGTCCGCCTCAAGAAGGTCGCGCCCGAGCTCTCCGAGTGGGCCGACTACTTCGCCGCCGGGGCCGCCAAGCGCGCCGCCGCGGAGGCCGGCTCGATCCGGGCGGTCACCGCCGAGGAGGCCGACGAGCAGGTGCGTGACGCCGACCGGTTCCTCGCCGTCGTCGAGGAGTCGCTCGGGCTGATGGCCCACACCTCTGCGGCCACTCCACTCCGTCACGACCGCCTCGTGGGCTGATTCAGATGCCGTGGACACAGGGCCTACGCTTGGCCCCATGTCAGCTGGCTCCGCTTCCACCAGTCGTCGGGCAGGCGCCCGGACCGTCGCCGTCTGGGACGCGCTCGACCCGGTCCTGGCCGGAGGCCCGCTCGACGTCCTCGACATCGGCGGCGGCACCGGCACCTCTGCCGTACGCGTCGCCGGGCTCGGCCACCGGGTCACCGTCGTCGACCCCAGCCCCGACGCGCTGGCCGCGCTCGACCGTCGCGCCCGCGAGGCCGGTGTCTCCGTCGACGCACGCCAGGGTGACCTGGCCGCACTCTCCGACGTGGCCGATCCCGGCGGCGCCGACGTGGCGCTGTGCCACGGTGTCCTCGAGGTCGTTCCCGACCCTGCGGCGGCACTGGCGGGGATCCGCGAGGTGCTCCGTCCCGGCGGCACGCTCAGTTTGCTGGTCGCCCAGCGCACCGCCGCCGTCCTCTCCCGTGCCCTGGCCGGCCACTTCGCGCAGGCCGCCGAGCTCCTCGACGACACCGCTCCGCAGGGGCGCTCCGGTCGCCGCTTCGCTCTCGACGAGGTCACCGGGCTGCTCGAGGCGACCGGCTTCGAGGTCGGGGACGTTCGGGGCGTACGCGTCTTCGTGGATCACGTTCCGGGGTCGCTGCTCGATGTCGATCCTGCGGCGACCTCCGCTCTGGTCGATCTCGAGCAGCGGGCATCGACTCGCGCCGACTACTTGCCGTTCGCGACCCAGCTGCACGTGCTCGCTTCGCTTCGCGGTTAGCTCGCTTCGCTTCGCCGAGTCAGCGCTTGTCCGCGTCCTTGGAGGATCGGGGTGACCTCCTCCGCTAGCGCTCCGGAGGCCACCCCGATCCTCCATGTCGACATGGACGCCTTCTTCGTGTCTGTGGCGATCAGACATCAGCCCGAGCTCTGGGACCAGCCGGTGGTGGTCGGGGGACATGCACGTGGCGTGGTGACCTGCGCCAACTACCCGGCGCGCGCCTACGGGGTCCGTGCCGCGATGCCCGGCTCGATGGCGAGGAGGCTGTGTCCTCAGCTCGTCTCGGTCCGCCTCGACTTCGGTGAGGTCGCCGAGGTCTCCCATCAGGTTCGCGAGATCTTCCGCCGCGCCACCCCGCTGGTGGAGGTGGTCAGTGTCGACGAGGCGTTCCTCGACGTACAGGGAGCGACCAGGCTCTTCGGCAGCCCCGAACAGATCGCCCACCGGATCCGGGGTCAGATCGCCGAGGAGCTGAGCATCACCTGCTCGGTCGGTGTCGCGGCGACCCCGAGCGTGGCCAAGGTCGGCAGCCGCAAGGCGAAGCCCGACGGCGTCGTGGTCGTCCGGCCGGAGGAGATCCCGGAATTCCTGCATCCGCTCGACGTCGGTGAGCTCTACGGAGTCGGCCCGAGCACCCGGACGCGGCTGCGGCGGCTCGGCTTCGAGACGGTGGGCGACATCGCCCGCACCCCGGTGCCGACCCTCCACCAGATCCTCGGGCACCGCCTCGGCGGCCACCTGCACCGGCTCGCGACCGGCACCGACCGGCGCGAGCTGACCGGGCGGCTGGGTCCCGACCTGCCCGACCGCTCCACGGGCGCCCAGGAGACCTTCGGCCACGACCTCGGCGACCGCGAGGACATCGTCCGTGAGCTGCTGCGCCTCTCGGCCCGCGTCACCCGGCGGATGCGGCGAGCCGGCACGGTCGGCCGCACGATCGCGCTGACGGTTCGGTTCACCGACTTCAAGACCATCTCGCGCTCCCGCACGCTGCCCGATCCCACCGACGTCACCCAGGAGGTCCACGCCGCCGCGGTCCGCCTCTACGACGAGCTCGATCTCCGGGGCCGGGCACTGCGCCTGGTCGGGGTCCGGGTCGAGCACCTGGTCGCCCGGGAGGGCACCGACCGACAGTTGCTGCTCGGCGAGCGGGAGCGGGGCTGGTCCGAGGCCGACCGGGCCATCGACCAGGTCGCCGAACGCTTCGGATCCACCCTCGTCCGCCGCGCGAGCCTGCTCGATCAGGGCCGGGGTTGACGCAACTGCCTGTTCGCTTGACACAATCGGACCAGGTTGTGCCATGTGGCAGAACGTCAAGGGGCAAGAATTTTCTGGGCTTACTACCGCCTTCAGGGTGGCCAGCCTAGACTTGGAGATGCCCCAACAGGACATGGGAGGTACGGTGCCACTCTCGGAAGAGGAGCTTCGCCTGCTCGAGCAGATGGAGCGCGCGCTCTCGGCGGAGGACCCGAAGTTCGCCTCCGCCCTCCGAGGCACGGCCCTACGCCGTGCCCAACGTCGACACGCGGTCATCGCGGGCATCGTGCTCGCCGGTGGAGTCGCGTTGCTGATGACCGGTGTGATCTCACGGATGTGGATCGTCGGGGTGGTCGGCTTCCTGGTGATGCTGGCTTCGACCTCCGTGCTGCTCACCGCTCTTCGTGGTGCTGCCGCGGTCGAGGAGGAGGACGGGGAACACACTCCCCGCAGCTCGTTCTTCGACCGGGCCAGCGAGCGCTGGAAGCAGCGCCGCCGCGACAACGACCTCTGAGACAACGACCTCTGAGAGGTCCCGCCTCTAGGACGAGATCAGCTCCCGCTCGGACCGGGCAACCGGCCCGTCGGTGGCTGGTGCCGAGGGGCGGCGGAAGACCGACGCCGGCCACAGGCGTGCCCGGCGCCGGGCACGCCTGTCGGCATGCTCCCTGAGCGCGGCCGAGACCAGGCGTACGTCCTCCCTGACCGCCGCGGCCCCGCGATGCTCCGCGTAGCGGTTGCGCTCGACAGCGGCGACGATCCGCTGCAGTGCGAGCATCGGCTCGCGTCCCTGCAGATGCGGGGCCAGGCTGGTGGCCTCCTCCCGCGGCGAGCGGGTCCCGGACCAGGGCAGACCGAGGTCGATCGCGGTGTCACCCAGCTCGCGCCAGCCGGCCTCGGCGTCGCCTCCGAGCCGCGTCGCCCGCCGCCGGCGCCGGATCACGGCCGGGGCCGCCAGCGCGACCAGGCCGACCAGGCCGATGATCCCGAGACCGGTCCAGACGGCGCCGGCGTTGGACTCCTCGGTGCCGGTGTCGGCGACCTCGGGGGTGTCGGGCTCCTCGCGCTGCGGCCGGTTGGGCGCCGGCGCGACGCTCGTGCCGGCGCTCGGCACCGGAGCCTGGGGCTCGTTGCGGGCGTTGCTCAGCGCGCCGGTGGTGTAGCCGGGCTCGCTGGTGTCGGCGGCCGCCGGGGTCGGCTCGAAGCGGATCCAGCCGATGTCCTCGAACCACAGCTCGGGCCAGGCGTGCAGGTCGCGACCGCGGAACTGCCACACGCCGTCCTCGTCCTGGTCGCCACTGAGGAAGCCGAAGGCGACCCGGGCCGGGATGCCGAGCTCGCGGGCGAGCACGGCCATGGCCGTGGCGTACTGCTGGCAGTAGCCGACCTTGTTGTCGGTCAGGAAGTCCAGCAGCGCCGCGCTGTCGGTGCCGACGTCGCGCTCCAGGCTGTAGGTGAACTCGCCGCTGTGGCGGAACCAGTTCTGCAGAGCGACCGCCTTGGCGAACGGCCGGTCCTGGCCGGCGGTCCGCTCGAGGGCGATCTCCTCGATCCGGTCGGGGAGCAGCGGCAGGTCGGTCATGCCCGGTGGCGCACCGACGCCGGGCTCGCCGGCGGCGAGGAGGCGCTCCTGGGACGGCTCGACGGGAGCGGCCGTCATCCGCCAGCTCTGTCCGGCGACGGTCTGGTCCCTGCCCTCGGTGGACATGAAGTCGAGGGTGTCCTCGTCGTAGCGCCACGGCCCCCTGGCCGTGACCTCGAGCGGGTGGGTGAAGATCGGGAGCCAGGTCGACTGGAACTTCGCGCTCGCCCTGAGCTGGTAGGTCGTGGGATCGCCCAGCAGGCTCGCGTCGGACATCGGCGGCTCGAAGGTGGCCACGCCGCTGTGGTCGGAGGGCACGTCGCGGTTGCCGGAGGTCCACTCCGTGCCGGTGAACTTGGTCAGGGCTCCGACACGCAGATAGGACGGCGGCGTCTCGGTGTCGCCGTAGACGGGCGTCACCGACACCATCACCTGGTCGCTCTGGCGGCGAAGGTCGTCGTAGAGCCCGACGGTCGGGTTGATCACGCGCAGGGGGCCGTCGCCGTCGCCCGGGCCCAGGCCGGGAAGGGAGACGTTCGGGCTGGGCAGCCACGCCGGGGTGAGCAGGGCGATCACGACCGCGGAGACGCCGATGACCGCCGGCCCGGCGGCGGGCACCACCGGCAGGTCGTCGTCGAGGCGCCGGCCCCAGCGGCCGAGCTGCTGGGCACGGTCGAGGCGCAGCATCACCAGGAACGAGGTCGCGGTGAGCGCGAAGACGACCCAGGAGACCCCGCCCCAGCCGCCGGCGCCGATGATGCTGAACGGCACCGTGAAGATGCCCAGCGCCACGAGCCCCATCATCGGCGGCCGACGCAGCGAGATGGCCAGGACGTCGGCCAGCAGCACCGCCGCGACACCGCCGGGGATGAGGTAGGGCGCCACGTCCTGCCCGGACATCGGCAGGTCGAACGGGTTGAACGCGACGTACGCCTCGGTCATCTCGGCCACGACCCGTGCCCGGCCGCCGCCGGTGACGGGGAAGGGGTGCTGCACGACCAGGAGGCTGGTCGCGATCGTGCCGAGAAGCGCCTGCAGCAGGACCACGACCGAGCCGTGCACGCGCAGCAGCCGCGCGGAGACGCCGGTGCCGACCACGAGCAGGCCGGCGACCAGGATCGGGCCGAGGTAGGGGAACCGGGCGTCCGTGAACGAGCCCCAGGAGGAGAGCGCGAACAGGACGGTCGTGAAGCTGGCCAGCGGTACGGCCACGGCGGGCACGACGCCGCGGGCGTCTCGGGAGGTCATCATCGCGCTGCCCCCGCTCCCGCTGCCGCGCCCCGGGTGCCGAGCTCGCGCCAGCGCGTGGCCACCGAGTCACCGACCCGGAGCTCGACCGCCTTCCAGCCGTGCTGGATGAGCAGAGGTACGCCGCTGGGCCGCCGTTGCTCGGGCGCCAGCTGCACCGCGCTCCAGCCGTCGACGGCGAGGGAGAAGGCGAGTGCGGCCCCGGTGTGATGACGCACCCGGCGAAGGACGCCGGCGTCCTCCTCGTCGAGAGAGCCGAGCACCGCCACGGTGACGCCGCCCTGTCCGGCCTCGCCGAGCCAGGAGGCGTCGATGCGGTGGTGCTGGACGGTCTCGACCACGGCGAGCGCCTCCAGCAGGGCGGCCGCATCGGCCTGGCCCTCGCGGTCGTGCCAGCCGGCGTTGAGCGCACCGCCACCTGCCGGCGCGGAGCCCGCGGCGATCCCGCCCGCGGCGCCCCCGGAGGTCACCAGCCGCACGGAGTAGCCGGCCTCGACCAGGTGCACCGCTACCGAGGCGGCGACCACGACGGCGTGCTCGAAGGAGGAGCCCGCGCCCTGGCCGCGGTGGACCGAGCGCCGATTGTCGAGGAAGACGGTGGCCCGGGCCTGCCAGGGCTGCTCCTCGCGGCGCACCATCAGCTCGCCGAGGCGGGCCGAGCTGCGCCAGTGCACCCGGCGCAGCTCGTCACCGCGGCGGTACTCACGCACCGTGACGTCCTCCGCGCTGCCACCGAGGAACGCCCGCGGCCGAGAGTCACCCGACGAGGTGGCGTTGCCGGTCAAGGGCGTCGCGGGCAACGGCAGCACTCGCGGCGTGACCGTGAACGGGACCGTGGACTGGAAGGCGCGGTTGAGCTCGACCAGGCCGAACGGATCGGCCACCGTCACGCGCATCGGGCCGATGTCGAAGCGGCCCCGGATCTCGGAGCGGATCTGGTAGCCGAGCTTGTGGCGCCACCCGAAGCCGATCCGGTCGACCACGAAGCGCGGGCGCCCACCCAGCGCGTAGGGCACCGTCTCCTCCAGCAGCAGGGTCCCGGTGGGGATCCGGCCCTCGTTGGCGATGGTGAGCTCGACCTTGGCGGGTTGGCCGGCCTCGGTCAGGTGCGGCTCGATGTGGCGCACGAGCGCGAGCCGGTAGCGGCCCCACGCGGCGACCACCGCGGTGACCAGCGGCAGCGCGACCAGCAGCATCCCGATCCGGGACAGCGTCGACTGGTCCAGCAGGATCCCGCAGACGATGGCGGTGATCCCGGCGGCCAGGAAAGCCCGGCCCCGGACGGTCAGTCCGGACAGTGCCTCGCGCATCGCGCCCCTCCTAGCAGTCGGCCCGAGGTCAGGTTTGTGGCACCGGCACGGCGGACACGACCGACTCGAGGATGTCGGAGACCGACCGGCCGTGCATCGCCGCGGAGGCGCTGGAGAGGAGACGGTGGGCAAGGACCGGACCGGTCAGCCTGCGTACGTCGTCGGGGAGGACGAACTCGCGTCCGTGCAGGGCGGCATGAGCCTTGGCGGCCCGCAGCAGGTGGAGGCTCGCCCGCGGCGAGGCGCCGAGGGCGAGCTCGTTGTTGGTGCGGGTCGCCGCGGTCAGGGCCACGGTGTAGCGGCGGACCGCATCCGAGACGTAGACCTGGTTGACGACGCCGACGAGCTTGCGGATCTCCACGGCGTCGGTGACGGGGTCCAGGTCGTCGAGCGGGTTGGCCGCGCTGTGGTTGGCCAGCATCGCGATCTCGGAGCCGACCGGCGGATAGCCGACCGAGACCCGCGCCATGAACCGGTCGCGCTGCGCCTCGGGGAGGGCGTACGTCCCCTCCATCTCGATCGGGTTCTGGGTCGCGATCACCATGAACGGCGACTCCAGCTGGTAGGTCACGTTGTCGACGGTGACCTGGTGCTCCTCCATGCACTCCAGCAGCGCCGACTGGGTCTTGGGGGAGGCGCGGTTGATCTCGTCGCCGACCACGATGTTGGCGAAGATGCCACCCGGGCGGAACTCGAACTCCCGGGTGTTCTGGTTGAAGATCGACACCCCGGTGACATCGCTCGGGAGCAGGTCGGGCGTGAACTGGATGCGGCGCACCGAGCAGTCGATCGAGCGCGCCAGCGCCTTGGCGAGCTGGGTCTTGCCGACCCCGGGCACGTCCTCGATCAGGAGGTGTCCCTCGGCGAGCAGCACGGTGAGCGTGGAGTCGACGACGTCGGTCTTTCCTTCGATCACCTTCTCGATGCTGTCGCGAATGCGGCCCGCGACCCGCACCAATGTCTCGATCTCTGCCCCATGCACCGGTCCCGGTCCTGGGGCCTCCAACGGCGTCGTCACGTCGCGTCCTTCCGACTCACCCTGCTTATGGGAACACCGTACGGGGTAGCGCCTACGGGCGTCTGCGGCATTGACCCGACTGTGATCTGTGGGCGGGTCGCCGCCGGCCTCCGCAGCCCGCGACCAGGGGGAGCGGGTTGTGGTGGGAAATCGCCTCGTGGGGGAGGAAGGTGGTTTGAATGTGGGGGATTGTGGGGTACGGTGGGGCAAAGTGGAGGAACGATCCACGTTGAGCTGACCGCGGGGGCGAGCACATGTTCTTCATGGGCACGTACACGCCGAAGCTCGACGAGAAGGGCCGGATCTTCCTCCCCGCAAAGTTCCGAGATCGACTGGCGGAGGGGGTTGTCGTGACGCAAGGTCAGGAGAACTGCCTCGTGGTGTGGCCCGAGGACGTCTTCATGCAGGAGGCTCAGCGGGCCCAGCAGACGCCGCTCACCTCTCGGGACGCACGCGACTACGCCCGTGTCCTCTTTGCGGGGGCCGAGCAGACGACACCCGACAAGCAGGGCCGGATCGGCATCCCGCCGCTCCTGCGCGACTACGCCGGGATCGTCAAGGACGTGGTCGTGATCGGTGTGATGGACCGGATCGAGATCTGGGACCCGGCCAAGTGGGCGGAGTACTCCGCGGGTGCACAGGCCAAGTTCGCAGACCTCGACGAGTCGACGGACTGATAAAGGGACAGATCGACAAAGCGACAAGCAGCGATGAACTGATCAGAAGCACCACAAGTCAACAGCGGATCCGCAGGACGAGGTCTCAGTCCCGCTCCAACCCTCCAGCCATCCGGGGCACCTTCCCCGGCTCCGGACGGCACTCGGCGGTGACGGAGCGGGCATGAGACCTGGCTCTGCGGATCCGTGGCGTTGTCAGCCCGTGGCTCTGCCAGAGGCGGGGGAGAACACACACCAGACGAAGCCGTGCGATGGGGGTCGAGGCGGTGACGAACCAGAAGCACGTGCCGGTGATGCTCGACCGCATCGTCGACCTGCTCGCGCCGGCGCTCGCCGATGGTGGCGTGCTCGTCGACTGCACGACCGGTCACGGCGGTCACACCGAGGCCGTCCTCGAGCGGGTCCCCGGATCGCGCGTGATCGGCATCGACCGCGACACCTACGCGCTCGGCATCGCCGGCGAGCGGCTGGCCCGCTTCGGCGACCGGTGGACGGGTGTCCACGCGGTCTACGACGAGATCCTCGACGTCGTCGCCGGGCAGGGCCTGGACGAGGTCCAGGCGGTGCTCTTCGACCTCGGTGTCTCCTCGATGCAGCTCGACCAGCGTGAGCGCGGCTTCGCCTACGCGGAGGACGCACCGCTCGACATGCGGATGGACGCCACCCAGGGTCAGACCGCGGCGGACGTCCTCAACAACTACTCCGCGGCGGACCTGACCCGGATCCTGCGGGACTACGGCGAGGAGAAGTTCGCCAAGAAGATCGCCTACGCCATCGTCAACCGTCGCGAGAAGGTGCCGTTCACGACGAGCGGGCCGCTGGTGGAGCTCCTCTACGCCGAGATCCCCGCACCTGCCCGTCGCACCGGCGGACATCCGGCCAAGCGCACCTTCCAGGCGCTGCGGATGGAGGTCAACGACGAGCTCGGGGCGCTGCGCCAGGCGCTGCCGGACTCGCTGGAGGCCGTCGGCCTCGGTGGCCGGGTGGTGGTCGAGTCCTACCACTCGCTCGAGGACCGGCTCACCAAGCGGGCCTTCGCCGAGGCGACCAAGCTGGACGTACCTCCCGACATGCCGGTGGTGCCGCCCGAGGCCGAGCCGTCGTTCCGCCTGCTGACCCGTGGTGCCGAGCAGGCCAATGCAGAAGAGATCGAGGAGAACCCGCGCGCTGCCTCGGTGCGACTGCGCGCGGTGGAGCGCACCAAGCCCCGAACCAACCGTCCCAAGACCACTGGAGCAACCAGATGAGCATCGCCGCCGCGCCACAGGCGCCCGGGCGTAGCCCGGACCGGGCCACCGAGACCCAGACCCGGCTCACCGCCGTCCCGGCGCCGCTGCCTGCCCCGATGGCGCCGCGGCTGCCGTTCGTCGTGCTCGTCTCCATGCTGCTCGTCGGTGGCGTCGTGGGTCTGCTCGTCTTCAACACCTCCATGCAGCAGTCGGCCTTCCAGGAGCAGCGGCTCCAGGAGCAGGCGACCACGCTGGCCGCCCGGGAGCAGGCGCTCGACGGTGAGCTGAAGAAGATGGAGGACCCGCACAAGATCGCCGCCAAGGCGAAGGATCTCGGCATGGTCGTCCCGCAGAACGCGGCCATGCTGCGGGTCCCCGAGGCGAAGATCGAGGGCGAGGCGGCCCCGGCCGACCGCTCCGCGACACCGCCGCTGCACCCGAAGGTCGCCAAGCCCTACAGCGTGCTGGTCGCCGAGCAGAAGGCGGCCGAGGCCGCCGCCGCGAAGAAGAAGGCCGAGCTCGCCGAGAAGAAGCGCGCCCAGGAGAAGGCGGAGAAGCAGGCCGCCGAGGAGCAGCGTACGTCTTCGGGCGAGGCTCGGTAGGGGATCGCGATGGCCCAGCGACAGGTCAAGCGGCAGGTCCGCCGGCCGGCGCGGCGTCCTAGCCCGCGGTCCACGCCGAAGGCGACGCAGCGACGCGGGCCGGTGCACATCCGGCTCCGCGTCGGCTTCATCCTGGTGGCGATGGTGCTCTCGGTCTTCGGTGGCCGGCTGGTGCAGCTGCAGGGCATCGACCCGCACTCGTACGCCGCGATGGCGGCCGCCGAGAACGTCGTCGATGTCGTGCTGCCGGCCGAGCGCGGCGAGATCCTCGACCGCGACGGCGAGGCGCTGGCCGACTCCTCCGACGGGCTGATGGTGCTGGCCGACCCGAAGCAGACGAAGAAGGACGCCCCGGCGATCGCCGCGTTCCTGGCCAAGGAGCTCGGGGTCGACTACGCCTCGGCGCTGGCCAAGCTCCGCAAGGACGGAAGCCGGTTCCAGTACATCAAGCGTCAGGTGCCCGCGACCCAGGCGACCGCCGCGGTGGAGAAGGCGAAGAAGGAGGGCTACCAGGGGCTGTGGACCAGCCGTGACCCGTTGCGCAACTATCCCAACGGCGACGTGGCGGCCAACCTGGTCGGCTTCCTCGGCAACGACGGCCCCCTCGCCGGCCTCGAGGCCGCCTTCGACAAGCACCTGGCCGGCAAGGACGGCCACGCCGAGTACGACGCGACCAGCCCGGTCAGCGGCACCCGGATGCCGCTGGGCACCAACAACCGCGTCGACCCCGTCGACGGCAACGACCTGACCCTCACCATCGACCGCGACCTGCAGTACTACGTGCAGCAGACCCTGATGGACGCCGTGCAGAAGTCGCGTGCGGAGTCGGGGATGGCGGTGGTCATGGACACCCAGACCGGTGAGATCCTGAGCCTGGCCGACTACCCGACCTTCGATGCCCGCGACCCGGCGGCCTCGCCGAAGTCGCTGCGCGGGAGCAACGCGCTGTCCAACGTCTACGAGCCGGGCTCGGTGCAGAAGGTGCTCACGGTCGCCGGCCTGCTCGACCAGGGGCTCGTCTCGCCCTCGACCCGGCTCAAGGTGCCGGGCTCCTACCGCTCGGGCGACGCCGACATCCACGACTGGTACGAGCACGGCATGGAGAAGCTCACCCTGGCCGGGGTGATCGCGAAGTCCTCCAACATCGGCACCGTGATGGCCGCGGACAAGTACTCCGACGGTCAGTTGCGCGACTACCTGACCGCCTTCGGCCAGGGCCGGCGTACCGGCCTCGGTCTCGACACCGAGTCGGCCGGTCTGCTCGCCTCGCCGGAGACCTGGAACCCGGCCGACGAGGACCGCATCGACTTCGGCCAGTCGATCTCGGTCAACGCCGTGCAGATGACCGCCGCCCTCAACACGATCGCCAACGGCGGCGTACGCATCGACCCCAGCCTGATCGCCGGTAGCGCCACCAACAACTCCGGCGCCGAGGTCGGCACCGACACCGCGCAGCGCACTCGCGTGGTCTCCGAGGAGGCCGCCTCCCAGACCGGGGAGATGATGGAGCGGGTCATCAACGACCCGGTCAACGGCACCGCCAAGCAGGCCGCCGTCCCCGGCTACCGCGTCTCCGGCAAGACCGGAACCGCACAGCGGGTCAACTCCGAGTGCAAGTGCTACGACGGCACCACCACCGTCTCCTTCGGCGGTTTCGCCCCCACCGACGACCCGCGGTTCACGGTCTACGTGGCCATCCACAACCCGGGCAACGGCGGTGGCGGTGGCACCGTCACCGGCCCGGTCTTCTCTCAGATCATGTCCTTCGCCCTGCGCCGCTACGGCGTCCCGCCGACCGGCACCGAGCCTTCGAAGATGCCCACTGGTTGGTGAGCCCCGGGGGTAACCGTGTTACCCGACTCGCGATGCATAACATAGGTATGTTATGTTTTACCTGTGAGTATGGCTTCCGGACGTGATCTCTCGCTCGCCCTCGAGAAGGTGGTGCGACTGGTGCGGGAGGTGTCGACCGCGGGCGACATCTCGCCGACCGCGGCGACGGTACTCGGTGTGCTGGCCCGGACCGGGACGCAGCGGGTCACCGATCTGGCCAGGATCGCCGGAGTGTCCCAGCCCGCGATGACGCAGCTGGTCAACCGGCTCACCCAGCAGGAGCTGCTCGCCCGGGTCGCCGATGACGCCGACCGGCGGGCGGTCCTGGTCGAGATCACCGACGCCGGGCGAGAGGTCCTCGAGACCAGGCGCGGGCAGCGAGCCGGTGTGCTCGACGCCGCCCTGGCCCGGGTCTCCGCCGAGGACCGCGCCGCCATCGCGGCGGCGCTGCCCGCCCTCGACCGGCTCGTCGACGCCGTGCTCGATTCCTGACGCGCCGGCCTGCCGGCGCCGCGTACGAAACCAACGTCTGAGAAGAGGCAAGAGAATGAGCTCCCACCAAGGGGCAGCTGCCGCAAGCCCGTTCAAGCAACCACGTGCCGTGTGGGCGGTCGCGTTCGCGTGCGTGGTGTCGTTCATGGGCATCGGGCTCGTCGACCCGATCCTGCCGGTGCTCGCCGAGGAGCTGGAGGCGACGCCCGCGCAGGTGTCGCTGCTGTTCACCAGCTACCTCGTGGTGACCGCCGTGGCGATGATCGGCGTCGGCTGGGTCTCCAGCCGGATCGGGGCCAAGTGGACGCTGATCCTCGGCCTGGTGCTGATCGTCGTGTTCGCCGGGATGGCCGGGACCGTCGACGGGGTCGACGGCATCGTCGGTTTCCGGGCCGGCTGGGGCCTGGGCAACGCGCTGTTCATCTCCACCAGCCTCGCCGTCATCGTCGGCTCGGCGACCGGAGGGTTCGCGGGAGCGATCATCCTCTACGAGACCGCGCTCGGTCTCGGCATCGCGGTCGGCCCGCTCCTCGGCGGCGTCCTCGGTGGCATCTCCTGGCGCGGCCCGTTCTTCGGTGTCTCCGCGCTGATGGCGATCGCGCTGGTCGCGACCCTGGTCTTCCTGCCGCCGACGCCCAAGCCGGAGAAGAAGGTCACCCTGCTCGCACCGCTCGCCGCGCTGCGCCACCGCGGGCTGCTGACCATGGGCATCATGGCGCTGCTCTACAACTGGGGCTTCTTCACCCTGCTCGGCTACGCGCCCTACCCGATGGGGCTGCACGACCCGCTGCAGCTCGGCTGGGTCTTCTTCGGCTGGGGCATCCTGGTCGCCGTCTTCGCCGTGTGGGGCGCGCCGTGGGCGCAGCGCCGCTTCGGCACCGCGCCGACCCTCTACGTCAACCTGCTCGGCCTCGGCGTCCTGCTCGCCGTCATCGGCCTGGGCGTCTCCACGCCGACCGTCGTCATCGTGGCCGTGATCCTCTCCGGCATCTTCGTCGGTCTCAACAACACGCTGACCACCCAGGCGGTCATGCTGGTCTCGCCGGTGGAGCGGCCGATCGCGTCCTCGGCCTACGGGTTCGTACGCTTCATCGGCGGCGGCCTCGCGCCGTTCGCCGCGGGCAAGATCGCCGAGGCGACCGACCAGTCGGTGGCCTTCTACGTCGGTGCCGCCGCGTTCCTGATCGCGATCCCCGTCCTGGCCAGCGGCCACCGGCTGATCGCGGCCGCCGAGTCGGCCGAGACCGCCGAGCTGGTCGCCCCGACGCTCGAGCCCGTCGGGCCGGTGCGCGGTGAGGGCCGGCCGGTGCTGGTCGCCGTCGGCGCCACCCTCGACGCCGATGCGGTCGTCGACCGGGCCGCCGAGATCGCCGCCGCCGACGGAGCGCCGCTCGAGATCGTCCACGTCCGCGAGACCGAGGTCGTCGAGGAGCTGGCGATCGACGCGGAGGACCCGGAGACGGCCGCCGCGACCGTACGCGCCCACCTGGACCGCCTCGCCGCCCGCGGTGTGACCGCGACCGGCCTGGTGCTGCACAGCGTCGGCGACCACGCCAGCGCAGGGATGGAGCTGGCCAGGTACGCCACCGAGGCCCGGGTCCGGACGATCGCGCTCGGCTCCTCGCCCCGTGGCCGTGCCGCGCAGCTCGCCGACGGTTCGATCACCTCCGCGGTCGTGCGGAACGCCGGCGTACCCGTCGTGCTGGTCGTTCCCGGCCAGGAGCCGCACGAGCTCAGCGCCGCGGCGCTGACCCAGCTGCGCCACGCCTGAGCGCCACGCCTGATGTCGGCCCGGCGGGACCTGGTCCCGCCGGGCGGATAACCTTCGGCAGGTGAGCAGTGCGTACGAGACGGCGGATCCTCAGAGCCCGACCCGCCCGCGAGTGACCGAGCCGGTGTCGCTGGCCGACCTGGCCGGCGAGTTCGGCCTGGAGGTGCGCGGCGAGGCCCGGGTCACCGGGGTCACGCTGAGCTCCCAACGGGTGCTGCCCGGTGACCTCTACGCCGCGCTCCCCGGCAGCCGGGCACACGGTGCCGGCTACGCCGCGGGGGCCGTCGAGGCAGGCGCGGTCGCCGTGCTCACCGATGCCGCGGGCGCCGCCCAGCTGGAGGCCCAGGGTCTCGCCGAGGTGCCGGTGCTGCTCGTCGAGCAGCCGCGCAAGGTGCTCGGCGCGCTCTCGGCCCGCGTCTACGGCAACCCGTCGGGCAGGCTGCGGCTGATCGGCGTGACCGGCACCCAGGGCAAGACCACGACCACCCGGCTGGCCGAGAGTGCGCTGCTCGACGCCGGCCACCGCGCCGGTGTCATCGGCACCGTCGGCACCCGGATCGGTGGACGCGACGTCAAGACGCCGCTGACCACGCCCGAGGCTCCCGACCTGCACGGTCTCTTCGCCCGGATGGTCGAGGAGGGGACCGAGGCGTGCGCCATGGAGGTCTCCTCGCACGCTCTGGTGATGGGCCGCGTCGACGGCGTCGTCTTCGACGTCGCCGTCTTCCTCAACCTGGGCCGCGACCACCTCGACTTCCACGAGACGGTGGAGGACTACTACGCCGCGAAGGCCGACCTCTTCACCCCGGAGCGGGCGATGTTGGGCATCGTCAACATCGACGACGAGCACGGCCGTCGCCTCGCCGCCGAGGCGACCATCCCGATCCTCACCTACGCCCTGCACGACGCCGCCGCCGACTGGCGCGCCACCGACGTCGAGCTGCGCCCCGACGGCTCCAGCTTCACCGTCCACGGCCCCGACGACCTGGAGTTCCCGGGCGCCAGCCCGCTGGCCGGCGACTACAACGTCAGCAACACCCTCGCCGCCCTGGCCGCCATCCACCACGCGTATGGCCAGGAGAGCGTGGTGCGTGAGGTCGCCACCGCCCTCGCGAAGGGCTCCGGTGTCCCGGGACGCCTCGAGCGGATCGACGAGGGCCAGCCGTTCACCGTGGTGGTCGACTACGCGCACAAGCCGGACGCGGTCGAGGCCGCGCTCGGCACGCTGCGGCCGCTGACCGAGTCCCGGCTGATCGTGGTGATCGGTGCCGGGGGAGACCGCGACACCGGCAAGCGGCCGATCATGGGGGAGATCAGCGCACGTCTGGCCGACCACGTGATCGTCACCGACGACAACCCCCGCACCGAGGACCCGGCGAGCATCCGGCGCCAGGTGCTGGAGGGCACCACCGGCGGGCGCGCGAGCGTCGAGGAGATCGGTGACAGGCGGGCCGCGATCGTCCGTGCGATCAGCCTCGCCGAGCCGGGCGATATCGTCGTCGTCGCAGGTAAGGGGCATGAGACGGGCCAGGAGATCAACGGCGTCACCCACCCGTTCGACGACCGCGAGGTCGTACGTACGGCGCTGGCGTCACAGTGATCGATGTGCTGATACGGCGGGGTGCCGCAGAGCCGGCGAAGCCGTAGGGAAGAATGCCCGGGGCCGGTGTCTTCGCTATGCACACCGGCCCGGGGGCAAGGACCAGGAACGGCATGGCAAGGAAGGCACCCGGCTGACATGAGAGCGATCTTGCTGAGCGGAGCGATTGCGCTTCTGTTCTCGCTGCTCGGCACCCGATTTGCGATCGTACAGTTCACGAAGTTGGGCTATGGCCAGGAGATCCGCGAGGACGGGCCGACGACCCACCGCACCAAGCGCGGCACCCCGACCATGGGTGGCGTCGCGATCGTGATCTCGGTTGTCGTGGGCTACTTCGCGGCCAAGCTGCTGACCGGCGACGCCCCGAGCGCGACGGCCTACCTGCTGCTGTTCCTGCTGGTGGGTATGGCCGCGGTCGGCTTCGTCGACGACTTCATCAAGGTCTTCATGCAGCGCAACCTCGGTCTGCGCGCGTGGTCCAAGATGGTCGGGCAGACGCTGGTGGCAGTCGGCTTCGGCGCGGTGGCGATCCACCCGGGCCTGGCCAACGCCGACGGCATCACCCCCGCGGCCGACCAGCTCTCCTTCATCCGAGACTTCGGGCCCCACTTCCTCGGCGGCGACGGGATCCTCTACTGGCTCGGTGGCGCGCTGCTGCTGGTCATCTTCTGGATCATGGTCACCGGCACGTCCAACGCCACCAACCTCACCGATGGTCTCGACGGCCTGCTGGCGGCTTCCTCGGCGATCGTCTTCGCCGCCTACACGATCATCTCGATCTGGCAGAACAACCAGCGCTGCGGCCGCCCGAGCGTGGAGATCGGCACCTGCTACGAGGTCCGCGACCCGCTCGACATGGCGATCCTCGGCGCCGCGATCAGCGGCGCGTGCATCGGCTTCCTGTGGTGGAACGCGAGCCCCGCGAAGATCTTCATGGGCGACACCGGCTCGCTCGCGCTCGGCTCGGTGCTGGCCGGCTTCGCGATCCTGTCGCACACCGAGTTCCTGCTGATCATCCTCGGCGGCCTCTTCGTCACCGAGACGGTCTCGGTGATCCTGCAGACGGGCTGGTTCAAGATCACCCGCAAGGTGACCGGCACCCCGAAGCGCATCTTCCGGATGACACCGATCCATCACCACTTCGAGATGCTCGGCTGGGAACAGGTCACCGTGGTGATCCGGTTCTGGATCATCACCGGCCTCTGCGTCGCGGCGGGCCTGGGAATCTTCTACGCCGAATGGGTGGCGACCATCTGATGACTGAGCCCGACGACATGGCTGAAAAGCTCGACAAGCTCGGTCGCAACGACTCCTGGGAGGGCGTGAAGGCGGTCGTGGCCGGCTTCGGTGTCTCCGGTTTCGCGGCCGCCGACAACCTGACCCACCTCGGTGCGAGCGTGATCGCTCTGGACGAGTCGCCGGGGGACGAGGAGCGCCAGGAGAAGGCCAAGCTCCTCGGCATCCTGGGTGCCGACGTACGCCTCGGCGAGGGCGCCACCCACGTGCTGCCCGACGACGTCGACGTCGTGGTCACCTCGCCCGGCTGGCGGCCGACGGCTCCGCTGCTCGCCCAGGCGCGTGAGCGCGGGATCCCGATCTGGGGAGAGGTCGAGCTCGCCTGGCGGCTGCGCGACCCCGACAACGCCGCGCCCTGGCTGGCGGTCACCGGCACCAACGGCAAGACCACGACCGTGCAGATGCTCGACAACATCCTGCGTACGGCTGGGCTCCGGTCCGTCGCCGTCGGCAACGTCGGCCTGCCGATCGTCGAGGCCGTGATGGACCCCGAGCCCTACGACGTCTTCGCCGTCGAGCTCTCCTCCTTCCAGCTCCACTACACCTCCTCGATGGGCGCCGAGGCGGCCGTCGTCCTCAACATCGCCGAGGACCACCTCGACTGGTACCCCTCGATGAAGGAGTACGCCGCCGACAAGGGCCGCGTCTACGAGGGCGTCGAGCTGGCCTGTGTCTACAACGTCGCCGACGAGGCCACGATGCACCTCGTCGAGGAGGCCGACGTCGTCGAGGGCGCCCGGGCGATCGGCTTCACCCTCGGCACCCCGGCGGTGGGTCAGCTCGGGATCGTCGAGGACATCCTGGTCGACCGGGCCTTCATCGAGGAGCGTCAGACCTCCGCCGCGGAGCTGTGCCAGATCTCCGACCTCGCCTCCTCCGCACCCCACTACCTCCAGAACGCGCTGGCCGCCGCCGCGCTCGCCCGGGCGCACGGGGTCTCCCAGGCCGCCGTACGCGACGGCCTGAAGTCGTTCCGCCCCGACGGCCACCGCATCGAGGTCGTGGCCGAGTCCGGCGGCGTCACCTGGGTCGATGACTCCAAGGCGACCAACCCGCACGCCGCCCAGGCCTCGCTGCAGGCCTACGACCCGGTGATCTGGATTGCCGGCGGCCTGGCCAAGGGAGCCCGCTTCGAGGACCTGGTCGCCTCCATCCACGACCGGCTCCGCGCCGTCATCCTGATCGGCCAGGACCGCGACGTCATCGCCTCCGCCCTCTCCGCCCATGCCGGCGACCTGGAGATCGTCGAGCTCGACGACCCGAACGGCCAGGCCGCTCTCGAAGAGGCCGTCGAGATCGCCGCCGCCCTGGCCAAGCCCGGTGACACCGTGCTTCTGGCCCCCGGCTGCGCCAGCCAGGACCAGTTCCGCGACTACAAGGCCCGCGGCGACGCCTTCGCCGAGGCCGTACGCCGCCAGCTGTAATTCGCCCGCTGGTCGAGCCGCCGGAGACGCTCGCTGGCGCTCGCGGCTCGACCAGCGGAGGGACGACGACACGCGGGGGAGATGCACCGCGAACGCGGAGACGGCGGCGAGAATGTAATGGACGTACGTCGCACCGCAACTGGGAGGTAGGCCGTGACGACCACCAGCCCCGACCAGACCGGTCCCGGCCCGGCGGAGCCGGACAAGGCGTACCCGAAGTCGGTTCTGGGCTATCTCAAGGCCTGGTTCCACGCGCTGCGGGTGGCCCTGAACCGGCCGCTGGCCGCCTACTACCTGCTGCTCACCAGCACCGCGCTGCTGCTCACCATCGGGCTGATCATGGTGCTGAGCGCCTCGAGCGTGTGGTCCTACCAGTACATGGGCAACTCCTACGCGATCGTCGGCCGGCAGGTGCTCTGGGTGATCATCGGTATCCCGTGTGCGTTCATCGCCTCCAAGATCAGGCCGAAGCACCTGCGCCGGCTGGCGTGGCCCGGCTACGTCGTCGCCTGCGTGCTGCTCTTCCTGACCATCTTCTTGGGCCACGACGTCAACGGACAGCAGAACTGGATCGGCGCCGGCCCCATCAAGATCCAGCCGTCCGAGATCGCCAAGCTGGCGATCGTGCTGTGGTCCTCCCACGTCTACGCGCTCAAGGACCGCCGGCTCGACAGTCTCCACGAGGTGCTGATGCCGGTCCTGCCGGGCATCGCGGTGGCCACCGGGCTCGTCCTCGCCGGCAAGGACCTCGGCACCGCCCTGGTCTTCTTTGCGATCGTGCTCGGGATGCTGTGGGTGGTCGGAGCGCCCGGGCGGCTGTTCGGGATCGCGATCTCGATCATCGGTGTCTCGGTGCTGTTCCTGATCAGCACCGACACCGAGCGGCTCGCCCGGCTGACCAGCTTCGTGGACCCGTTCAAGGACTACCACGGGCAGGGCTGGCAGCCCTCCCACGGTCTCTACGCGCTCAGCTCGGGCGGTGTCCTGGGGCAGGGGATCGGGGCCTCGCAGCAGAAGTGGGGCGACCTGCCCGAGGCCCACACGGACTACATCTTCGCGGTGCTCGGCGAGGAGCTCGGCCTGGTCGGCACCCTGCTCGTCGTCGGCCTCTTCCTGACCCTCGCCTTCGCGCTGGTCAAGGTCGCGCGCCAGACCGACCGGCCGTTCGTACGCTACTTCAGCTTCGGCGTGCTGGTCTGGCTGCTCGGTCAGATGATCATCAACGTCGGCATGGTGCTCGCGCTGCTGCCGGTCATCGGCATCCCGCTGCCGTTGGTCTCCTACGGCGGCTCGGCGCTGATCCCCTCGATGGTGGCGCTGGGCGTCGTGATCGGCTTCGCCCGTCGTGAACCCGCGGCGGCGGCAGCGCTGAAGCACCGTAAAGCCTTGGCAAAGGATCGCGCACGCCAGGCAGCCGCCTACCGATCCGCTCAACGCACCAGATAAGTTCTGACGCATCATGAAGGCCCTCCTCGCCGGCGGTGGCACCGCTGGACACACATCCCCTCTGCTCGCCACGGCTGACGCCCTGCGCCGTCTCGACCCCAGCGTGGAGGTGACCTGCCTCGGTACGCCTCGCGGCCTGGAGAACCAGGTGGTCCCCGCGGCGGGCTACCCGCTCGAGCTGATCCCGCCGGTCCCGATGCCGCGCCAGCTCAGCAGCGACCTGCTGAAGGTGCCGGCCAACCTCAAGGGCGCGGTCGACGCGACCTACGAGGTGCTCGACCGGATCCGGCCCGACGTGGTCGTCGGCTACGGCGGGTACGTCTCGATGCCCGCCTATCTCGCCGCGAAGCGGCGCCACATCCCGATCGTCGTGCACGAGGGCAACGCGATGCCGGGTCTCGCCAACAAGGCGGGTGCCCGGGTCGCCGACCGGGTCGCGGTGAGCTTCCCGGACACCAAGCTGCCCAAGGCCGAGTACATCGGGCTGCCGATCCGCCGGATGATCTCCACGTTGGACCGCTGGGCGCTGCGCGCCGAGGCGCGCAGCTTCTTCGGGCTCGACCAGCAGCGCCCCACGATCGTGGTCACCGGCGGCTCGCAGGGCGCCCGGACGATCAACGAGTCGGTCTCCGGCGCCTACCCGGCCCTGGCCAGCAACGGGATCCAGGTGCTCCACGTGATCGGCCCGAAGAACGAGTTGGCCTCGCCCGGCCCTGGCTACCACGTCCTCAACTACGTCGACCGGATGGACCTCGCGCTGGCCGCGGCCGACCTGATGATCTGCCGCTCCGGCGCCAACTCGGTGATCGAGGCGAGCGCCGTGGGGGTCCCGGCCGTCTACGTACCTCTCCCGATCGGCAACGGCGAGCAGTCGCTCAACGCACGCGCCGTCGTCGACGCCGGTGGCGCCGTACTCGTCTCCGACGCCGAGATGAGCGCCGCGTGGGTCACCAGCCACGTACCCCCGATCGTCACCGACCGCGCCCGGCTCGAGGCGATGTCCAAGGCCGCCAGCGACCTGGTCCCGCGTGACGCCGACGAGCGGCTGGCGCGGATCGTGATGGAGACCGCGCAAGGAGGAGGTTCGCGATGAGCGAGCGCAAGCGAGTGACAATTCAGGGCAACATGCCGCCGCGTCCGTATCCTCGCTTCTTCTCGACGGAGGTGGCGGCATGAGGGTCCCGGTTCCTGAGCACATCCTTCCGGCCGAACAGCTGGGCAGGGTCCACTTCATCGGCATCGGTGGGGCAGGCCTGTCCGCGATCGCCCGGGTCATGCTGGCCCGCGGGATCGAGGTCTCCGGCAGCGACGGTGCCGACTCCTCGATGGTCGCGGCGCTGCGCGAGGAGGGCGCGACCGTCTACGTGGGTCACGAGGCCTCCCAGGTCGAGGGCGTCGACACGCTGATCGTCTCCACCGCCATCCGCGAGGACAACCCGGAGTACGTCGCCGCGGTCGAGAAGGGGCTGCGGATCTACCCGCGCTCGGCCGGCCTGGCCTCGGTGATGGAGGGCCGCCGCGTCCTCGCCGTCGCCGGCACCCACGGCAAGACCACCACCACCTCGCTGCTGACCGTCTCCCTGCAGGCGGCGGGCGCCGCGCCGACCTACACCGTCGGTGGGGAGCTGGCCGCCTCGGGCACCAACGCGGCCGAGGGGTCGGGCGACCTGTTCGTCGCCGAGGCCGACGAGTCCGACGGCGCGTTCCTGGTCTACAAGCCCTACGCCGCGGTCGTCACCAACGTCGAGGCCGACCACCTCGACCAGTGGGGCACCGAGGAGGCCTACCGCGAAGGTTTCGCCCAGTTCGTGGGGCGCCTGGCCCCCGACGGCTTCCTGGTCGCGGTCATCGACGACCCCGGCGCCGCCGACCTGCGCCACGTCGCCCACTCGCTCGGTCGCCGTTTCATCGGCGTCGGCGAGTCGGAGCTGGCCGACGTACGCGCCGTCGACGTCGTCCTGGAGGGCACCACCTCCTCCTTCACCGTCGTCGACGGGCTCGACGAGCTGGGCCGGATCACCCTGCAGATCCCGGGGCGCCACTACGTCGCCGACGCGTTGGCCGCACTCACCGTGGGCCTGCGTCTGGGTCACTCCTTCGACCTGCTCAAGGCGGGGCTGGAGTCCTTCACCGGCACCCGGCGGAGGATGGAGCGCAAGGGAGAGGCCGCAGGCGTACGCGTCTACGACTCCTACGCCCACCACCCCTCCGAGATCGCCGGCGACCTCGTCTCCGGCCGGTCCGTGGCGGGGCAGGGGCGGCTCATCGTCGCCTTCCAGCCGCACATGGTCTCGCGCACCCGGATCTTCGGTGAGGCGATGGGCCGCGTGCTCGGCGCCGCCGACGAGGTCGTCGTCCTCGACGTCTACCTCGCCCGCGAGGACTACGACCCCGAGGTCACCGGCAAGCTGGTCGCCGACGCGGTGCCGCTGCCGCCCGACCGCGTCGCCGCCGTCGCCGGGCTCGAGGAGGCCGCCGCGGAGCTGGCCCGCCGCGCCCGTCCGGGTGACCTGGTTCTGACCCTCGGGGCAGGTACCGTGACCGAGGTGGGCCCGATGGTGCTCGCCAGGCTACGTACGGCTGAGCAGTAACGCTGGGGGAGACGGGTATGCCGGAGAAGGGGTCGGGCGTCGAGACCGAGATCGCCGAGGCCCTGGAGATCGCCCGGTCGGCGTCCGGGGAGCACGAGATCGATCTCGATTCGGAGGAGGCCGCGGCCGAAGCCGGTTCGAGCACCGGGGCGAGTTCCGAGGCGAGCACCGACGCGGAGTCGGACGAGCCTGAGGCGGAGCGTCCGGCAGTCGATCCGGCGACCCTGAAGAGCCGTAAGGCCTTCGCCCGGCGCCAGTGGCGCCGGCGCTGGCTGGCCTGGCGCTATCTCATCGTCGGCACCCTGGTCATCGCGCTCCTGCTCGGCGGGATCTGGGCGGTCTACTTCTCCACCTGGCTGCAGGTCAAGGGCACCTCGGTGCACGGCTCGATGAAGATGACCAGCGCCAAGCAGGTCGTCGAGTTCGCCGCGGTCCCTGTCGGGGAGCCGCTGGCCACCGCCGACCTCGAGGCGGTGCAGGTGCGCGTGCTCAACGGCCTGCCGATGGTGCGCTCGGTCAACGTCTCGCGCGAGTGGCCCGACAAGATCCGGGTCGACGTCACCGAACGTACGCCGGTGGCTGTCGTCTCCATCGGCGGCCGGCTCCGCGCGCTCGACGAGACCGGCACCGTCTTCTGGGACTACAAGAAGGCGCCGTCCAGCCTGCCGATGGTGAACACCGTGACCGGCACCAACTCCGACGCGCTCCGCGAGGCCGCCGCCGTGGCCTCGGCGCTCCCGGCGGATCTGGCCAAGAGGGTCGACCACGTCGAGGTCACCACCGTCGACTCGATCTCGCTGGAGCTGCGCAACGACAAGCGGGTGGTGTGGGGGAGCAGCGCCCAGTCCGACACCAAGGCCGACGTGCTGGTCGCGTTGATGAAGGCGGAGCCCGACGTGGCCCACTACGACGTCTCGGTGCCCGGCCAGCCGGTCACCAGCAAGAGCATCGATTGATCCTCTGCGGCTCTTCCCTACCGGACGGCTCTGCCACATTGCCCCTACCGGACGGCACGAGATCGGCACAACTGATCCGCGTCCGCGTGTCGCGCCAGTTTGAGGACGTACGTCTGCCTACTGTTCTGAGAACGGCGAGGTTGACATAACTATAACCCTCAGGTTGAGGGTAAGGGTTGAGGACCCGCCGTAAGGACCAACCAGCGATCGAAGGGGCGACCACCGTGGGAGCTGCACAGAACTATCTGGCGATCATCAAGGTCGTCGGCATCGGTGGCGGCGGCGTCAACGCTGTCAACCGGATGATCGAGGTCGGCCTCAAGGGGGTCGAGTTCATCGCCATCAACACCGACGCCCAGGCCCTGCTGATGAGCGATGCCGACGTCAAGCTCGACATCGGTCGCGAGCTGACCCGCGGCCTCGGTGCCGGCGCCAACCCGAGCGTGGGAGAGAGCGCCGCCGAGGACCACGCCGACGAGATCGAAGAGGTCATCAAGGGCGCCGACATGGTCTTCGTGACCGCCGGTGAGGGTGGCGGCACCGGCACCGGCGGCGCCCCCGTCGTGGCCCGCATCGCCCGCTCCCTCGGTGCCCTGACCATCGGTGTGGTGACCCGCCCGTTCGCCTTCGAGGGCCGTCGTCGCGCCAACTCCGCCGAGGAGGGGATCAGCAAGCTCCGCGAGGAGGTCGACACCCTCATCGTCATCCCCAACGACCGGCTGCTGTCGATCTCGGACCGCAACGTGTCGGTGATGGACGCCTTCCGCCAGGCCGACCAGGTGCTGCTGCAGGGTGTCTCCGGCATCACCGACCTGATCACCACGCCCGGCCTGATCAACCTCGACTTCGCCGACGTGAAGTCGGTCATGTCCAACGCCGGCTCGGCGCTGATGGGCATCGGCTCGGCCCGCGGCGACAACCGCAGCGTCGAGGCCGCCGAGATGGCCGTCTCCTCGCCGCTGCTGGAGGCCTCGATCGACGGCGCCCACGGGGTCCTGCTCTCGATCGCGGGCGGCTCCGACCTCGGCCTCTTCGAGATCAACGAGGCCGCCGCGCTGGTCGCCGACGCGGTCCACCAGGAGGCCAACATCATCTTCGGCGCGACCATCGACGACGCGCTCGGCGACGAGGTCCGGGTCACGGTGATCGCGGCCGGCTTCGACGGTGGCATGCCGAAGCGTCGTGAGGGTGCCTCCGCGCTCGGCAGCGTGCAGGGCCGTGCCAGCGGCTCGCAGTCCGCCAACAACGGTGAGACCGCCGCGGTGGCCACCGCGGTCGCCAGCCGTCGCGCCGAGGAGCCGGAGGAGACCCCGGCCGCGCCGGCCCAGCCCGCCAAGCCGGCCCCGGCCCCGGCCCCGGCCACGCCTCCGCCCGCGGCTCCGCCGGCCGAGCCCGCCCCGGTCGCCAAGAAGCCGGCTCCGAGCGTCCAGTTCAGCGATGATGAGCTCGACGTTCCCGACTTCCTGAAGTAAGCACAGCCTCAAGTAAGCACAGCTCGAAGTAGGTCCCTTCTTGTATTCGTTCCGAGCCTCAGCAGGCCTCGTCGACCTGGCGTTCACCGACAGGTACGGCGGGGTCAGTCCTGCTCCGTACGCCGAGCTCAACCTGGCGGTCAACGGCTCGGACTCGACCGACGCGAAGGCCGAGAACCATCGGCTGCTGCTGGCCGACTTCGCCGACGGTGCGCCCTATGCCGACCTCTACCAGGTCCACGGCAACGCGGTCGTCGACGCGGAGTGCGGCACCCGCCCCGAGGCGGACGGCATCGTCACCACGGAGCGTGACCTGGTGCTGCTGGTCCGCGCCGCCGACTGCGTACCCGTGCTGTTCGCGGACGAGGCGGCCGGGGTCATCGGTGCGGCGCACGCCGGACGCAAGGGGATGGCGGTCGGGGTCGTGCCCGAGACCGTCGCCCGGATGCGCGCGCTCGGCGCGACCCGGATCACCGCCTGGGTCGGACCGCACGTGTGCGGCAAGTGCTACGAGGTGCCTGCCGAGATGCAGGCGGAGATCGCCGCGGTCGAGCCCGCCACGCGTGCCACCACGAGCTGGGGCACCCCGAGTCTCGACGTCGGCGCCGGAGTGCTCGCCCAGCTGGCCCGCGAGGGCGTCGAGACGGTCGACGCCAGCCGCTGCACCCGCGAGTCCGAAGACCTCTACTCCTACCGCCGTGACGGCGCCGGCATGTCGCTGGGCGCCCTGATTCGGCTGCGTGGTGCCTGATGGCGACCGATCGCGCCGATGAGATCGCCGCGGGCCTCGCCGAGACCCGCGAGCGGATCGCGGTGGCGGCCAAGGCCGCCGGACGCCCCGCCGACGACGTCCACCTGGTGGTGGTCACCAAGTTCTTCCCCGCCTCCGACGTACGCATCCTGGCCGGCCTCGGCGTCACCGACGTCGGCGAGAACCGCCACCAGGAGGCGGCGGCCAAGGCGGCCGAGTGTGCCGACCTCGGGCTGCGCTGGCACTACATCGGCGGTCTGCAGTCCAACAAGGCGGCCGCCGTGGCCGGCTACGCCGACGTGGTCGAGTCCGTCGACCGCTCCTCGCTGCTGCCGCGGCTCAGCCGCGGTGCGGGAGAGCGCGGCCAGATCCTCGACGTGCTCCTGCAGGTCTCCCTCGACCCGCCCGGACGCGAGGGTCGTGCCGGGACGGATCCCGGTGACGTACGGGACCTGGCGGCTGAGGTGGTGGCGACCGACGGGCTCCGGCTGCGGGGTCTGATGGCAGTGGCGCCTCTCGGTGAGGATCCGGAGCAGGCTTTCGTCCGGCTGGCGCGGATCCGAGAGGACTTTCTGGTCGAGTATCCCGAGGCGACGGTGCTGTCGGCGGGGATGAGCGGAGACCTGGAACAGGCGATTGCCCATGGCGCGACACACGTACGTGTCGGGTCTGCGGTCCTCGGAGAGAGGCCAACTGTCAAGTAATGTCTCGGTCAGCAATACTTTGGGGAAGGTGGCAGCATGAGCGGCGCGATGCGCAGGTTCGGTGAATACCTCGGCCTGCTGGAGGACACCGGGTATGACGACGATGTCTACGAAGGTGACGACGACGAGACCCGTTCCCACGAGCCCGTCAAGGCTTCGGCGCGGTCGAAGCAGTCACGCCCGGCCCCGGTCGCTGATCTTTCCGAGCGGCGACGAGCAACGGTGGTGCCTGCAGTGACAGAGCTTTCCAAGATCATCACGCTGACCCCGACGTCCTACAACGAAGCGCGTCAGATCGGCGAGAACTACCGCGACGGTACGCCGGTGATCATGAACCTCACCGAGATGAACGATCCGGACGCAAAACGGCTCGTCGACTTTGCGGCCGGCCTGATCTTTGCTACCTATGGGAACATCGAGAGGGTCACCAACAAGGTGTTTCTTATCTCACCTGCGAACGTTTCGGTCACGGCTGAGGCCAAGCAGAGGATCGTTGAGGGCGGCTTCTTCAACCAGAGCTGAGGCCTTCGACACCTGCTCGTAGGTGCCTGGATGCGGTCCGCGTCTGGCATGTCTACGGACAGGCGCTAGAGTTTCGACAGCATTACCTGATGCCGCCCCCCGGCGGTGCAGTCCGTACGTCTGAGTCAACCGAGTAATGAATGGGTGAGGTCATGCCGCTGACGCCAGAGGACGTGAGCAACAAGCGCTTTACTCCCGTCCGGCTCCGCGAGGGCTACGACATGGGCGAGGTGGACCAGTTCCTCGACGAGGTCGAGGCCGAACTGGCACGTCTCACCCGGGAGAACGACGACCTTCGCGGGAAGTTGGCATCTGCGCAGTCGGGTGGGGGTCCGTCCTTCCCGATGGCTCCCGAGCCGCCTGCTCCTGAGCCGATGCCGGCACCTGAGCCGGTCTCGCACCAGGTGCCGATGTACCAGGAGGCACCGCAGACCGGCGGCATCGAGACGATCCGGGTCGAGACCGTGCCGGAGGCGTCCAACGCCGCCGCGCGCCTGCTCGAGCTGGCCACGCGCAACCACGACGCGCTCATCGACACGGCCAAGAACGACGCCGACAAGATCGTCGGCGAGGCCCGCACCAAGGCCGAGCGCCTCGAGGCCGAGTCGAAGTCGAAGGCCGACCGCATGGAGGCTGACGCGCGCACCCGTGCGCAGATGCTCGACAGCGAGACCGCCGAGCGTCGCCAGCAGCTCTTCGGCGAGCTGGAGCGCGAGAAGGACAACCTGACCACCGAGGTCGACACCCTGCGCAACTTCGAGCGGGAGTACCGTTCCCGCCTGAAGAGCTACTTCACGCAGCAGCTCGACGCGCTCAACAACTCGGCTGAGTCACAGGCGCCCGTGATGGCGGCCGCCGTCAACGAGTCGGGCCCGGCGCCCAAGCGTCTGCGCTCCATCCTGGGGGAGGACGAGGGCTGAGGCCCTCGTAGTCAGACTTCCATCGGCCGGTCCCGCGTCGCGGGGCCGGCCGATGCGCATGTCCGCGCCCGGCAACGGGTACGGCGCAGAGAACGCGTTGTAGCAGGTGAGGTGGGTCCTGTACGTGGATTGTGCGGTTTTTCCGCGCTACGGACCAATATCCGTGGAGTTTCGGTGTGTTAGTTGAGCGGAGCCGAATCCCGGGCTACATTCCGGGCACGCACTCCGCACCGACTCGGCGGCGCGAAGTGACGGCAGGAGAAAGGGGACTCCATGTCTGTACCGATGAGGTGTCGCGCCAGCGCGGCCGTCGGGCGCGTCCAGGTGACGACGCCCGAGCTTTCTGGGAATACCAGCTCCTACGTCACGGCTTCCACGTCGGTGGCCGCGGCGAGCGCCTAGCCAAACCTGACCACCGTGCGGCCCGGGGGCCGTGTCTCACACCAGAAAGCGAGTGCCGTGCCTAAGAAAGCAACCAAGACCGTCGTCTCTCCTGACCAGCTGAAGGTCAAGGATGGTGAGGACCCATGGACGAAGGATGAGCTCAACGAGGTCATCGACGAGCTTCACGAGATGAGGGCTCACAGCCTCGAGGTGCTCACCGCCCTCGAGACCGAGCTCTCCGGCCTGATGAAGGACTCCGGCGACGGCGCAGGCCAGGACCAGGCCGACATGGGGGCGACCAGCTTCGAGCGTGACCACGAGCTGACCGTGGTCAACAGTGAGAAGGACAAGCTGGCCCAGATCGAGCGTGTCCTGGGATACCTCGAGGACGGCTCGTACGGCATCTGTGAGTCGTGTGGGGAGCCGATCGGCAAGATGCGGCTCATGGCGTTCCCGCGTGCCACACTGTGCATGACATGCAAGCAGCGCGAGGAGCGTCGCTGAGCGACGCACATACCGGTCCTGAGTCCGACGTGCGCCCTGTTCGATGGGCCGAGTTCGCGACCGTCGCAGTGTTTCTGCTGGTCATCGACCAGATCACGAAGCTCTGGGCGGTCGCGACGCTCGTTCCGGGGCAGCCGCAGGAGCTGGTCGGCTCGGTGCTCCAGCTCAACATCATCCGCAACCCGGGCGCGGCCTTCTCGACGGGGACCGGCTACACCTGGGTCTTCACGACGCTCTCGATCGCGGCCACGATCGGTGTGCTCTGGTTCGCGCGCCGGGTGCGCCACCGGGGCTGGGCCTTCGCGCTCGGCATCCTGGTCGCCGGCATCAGCGGCAACCTGATCGACCGGCTGCTGCGTGAGCCCGGCTTCTACGTCGGGCACGTGGTCGACTTCCTGCAGCTGCCCAACTGGCCGATCTTCAACGTCGCCGACATGTGCATCAACGTGGCCGCGGTGCTGATCGTCATCCTCTCGTTCAAGGGGATCGGGCTCGACGGGTCGGTCGACGGTGGTGCCGCGGACGAGGCGGACGAGCCGGCCGAGGCGTCGAAGGACGAGTCCGAGGGCGAGTCGAAGTGAACTTCGGTCACGCCGACCAGCGCACGCTGCACGTTCCCGACGGTCTGGAGGGGGAGCGGGTCGATGCCGCCATGGCGCGGCTCTTCGGCCTGTCCCGCACCCGTGCGGCGGAGCTGATCTCCGAGGGGCTGGTGACCGTGGACGGCTCGGTCGTGGCCAAGAGCGACCGGGTCAGTGCCGGATCGATGCTCGACGCGACGATCCCGTCACAGGCCGACCCGCTGGAGATCAAGCCCGAGATCGTCGAGGGCATCAAGATCATCTACGACGACGACGCCTTCGTGGTGATCGACAAGCCCGTCGGCGTGGCCGTCCATCCCTCGCCGGGCTGGCAGGGGCAGACCGTCGTCGGCCACCTCGCCGCGGCCGGGTTCCGGATCTCCACCTCGGGGGCCAAGGAGCGCGAGGGCATCGTCCAGCGCCTCGATGTCGGCACCTCGGGCGTGATGGTGATCGCCAAGTCCGAGCACGCCTACTCCGTCCTCAAGAACGCGTTCCGGCAGCGTACGGTCGACAAGACCTACCACGCGCTGGTCCAGGGCCACCCCGACCCGCTCGAGGGGACGATCGACGCCCCGATCGGGCGCAACCCGAAGTACGACTACAAGTTCGCGGTCCGCGCGGACGGACGTCAGTCGGTGACCCACTACGAGACGCTCGAGGCGCACCGGTTCGCCTCGCTGCTCAAGATCCACCTCGAGACCGGGCGCACCCATCAGATCCGCGTCCACATGTCGGCGCTGAAGCACCCGTGCGTCGGCGACCTCACCTACGGTGCCGATCCCGCCCTGGCGCGGCGCGTCGGGGTCGAGCGGCAGTGGCTGCACGCGGTGCAGCTCGGCTTCGAGCATCCGGAGACCGGTGAGTACGTCACCTTCGAGTCGACCTACCCCGACGATCTCCAGCACGCGCTCGATGTCATCCGCGACTCCCACTGAGGCGGTGCTCCGTCCCGCGGAGGCCGAGGACATCGCCGAGATCGTCCGCACCTACGTCGAGGCCCGTGCCGCCGCGCCGATGCCGGCGCCGATCTACCCGGAGTCGGACATCCGGGAGTGGCTCGCCGTCAAGGTCCTGGCGCCCCAGAAGGGGTCGCAGGTGTGGGTCGCGGAGGTCGCCGGAGTCGTGGCGGCCTTCGTCGCCTTCACCCCGACCTGGCTTGACGACCTCTTCGTCCACCCCCGAGCCCAGGGCACCGGCCTCGGCAGCATGCTGCTCGACCTGGTGAAGTCGCTGGCCCCCGACGGCTTCGGTCTGTGGGTCTTCGAGATGAACACCCCCGCGCGAGCCTTCTACGCCCGCCACGGGCTGGGTGAGGTCGAGCGCACCGATGGCTCCGCCAACCAGGAGAAGACCCCCGACGTACGCATGGCCTGGCCCTAGCCGAGGCGTCACCCGCGTCGGCCGAGGCGGCACCCCGATGCCTACTCGGCCGACGTACCTGACGCCTCGGCCTGCAGAACTGACGTCTCGGCGGCGATGAGAGCGATCTCGGCGGGGCCGACGCGGCAGCAGCCGCCGACGTACGCGGCGCCGGAACGCACCCAGGAGAGGGCCTCGCCGGGGCGGAAGTGAGGGGTGCCGGTCCAGGCGCCGTCGGCGTAGGTCTCGCCGGTGTTGGGGTAGACGACGGCGGGCTCGCCGGTGGCGGTGGCCAGCTGGACGGCGGCGGGGACGTCGGCCGGGTCGCAGCAGTTGACGCCGACGGCGACTAGGGAGCGGATGCCGGCGGCCAGCGACAGCGCGTCGGCCAGGGGCTGGCCGGCACGGGTTCGGGTGCCGGCACACGAGTAGGAGAACCAGACCGGGAGGCCGATGTCGTCGAGGAGGTCGACGAGCACCTCGGCCTCCTCGATGTCGGGGATGGTCTCGACCGCGATCAGGTCGGGATCCTCGGTCTCGAGCAGCGCCAGCCGGGGCGCGTGGAAGTCACGCAGCACGCTCGCCGAGACTCCGTAGCGGCCGCGGTACTCCGACCCGTCGGCCAGGTAGGCGCCATAGGGTCCGATAGAGGCCGCGACCAGGCGCCCGGGGGCCTCTTGGGCGACCTCACGCGCGACCCGGACGCTGCGGCGCAGCAGCTCGGTGGCGTACGTCTGGGTCATCCCGGCCTCCACGAAACCGGGCACGCTGGCCTGGTAGCTGGCGGTAGTGGCGACGTCGGCGCCGGCGGCGAAGTAGGCGCGATGGACCGCGGCGATCTCGGCGGGCGACTCGTCCAGCAGCCGGGCCGTCCAGAGAGCGCCGGAGACGTCGTGACCGCGTGCTTCCAGCGCGTTGGACAGGCCGCCGTCGAGGATCGTCACCACAACTCAAGACTGTACGGCCAGCCGCCCGAAAAACTGTCGGTGGCGCCAGATAGTCTGTAGTCCTTCCCCCAGGTCGTCCGTTTGCGCGGGCTCCTGCGCCCGCTCCATCCGTTCGACCTCGAGGAGGGCTCCACGCCAATGGCGGCCGGCTCCAAGGACTCTTTCGTCCACCTGCACGTCCACACCGAATACTCGATGCTGGACGGTGCCTCGCTTCTCGATGGTCTCTTCAAGCGGACCAGCGAGCTCGAGATGCCGGCGATCGCGATGACCGACCACGGCAACATGCACGGGGCCTACGACTTCTGGAAGAAGGCGAAGGCCCACGACGTCAAGCCGATCATCGGCATCGAGGCCTACATCACCCCGAACACCCCGCGCTCGGAGCGCAAGCGGGTGCGGTGGGGCAAGGGCGATGCGGCCCAGGAGGGCGGCGACGACGTCTCGGGCGGTGGCGCCTACACCCACATGACGATGTGGGCGGAGAACACCGAGGGGATGCACAACCTCTTCCGGCTCTCCAGCCGTTCCAGCCTGGAGGGCTACTACTTCAAGCCGCGGATGGACAAGGAGATCCTCGCCGAGCACTCCAAGGGGATCATCGTCTCCACCGGCTGCCCCTCGGGCGCGATCCAGACCCGGCTCCGGCTGGGCCAGTGGGACGAGGCGCTCAAGGAGGCCGGTGAGCTGCAGGACATCTTCGGGAAGGACAACGTCTTCCTCGAGCTGATGGACCACGGCATCTCCATCGAGAAGCGGGTCCGCGACGACCTGCTCAAGCTCGGCAAGGCCATGAACATCCGTCCGGTCGCGACCAACGACTCCCACTACAACAACCCCGAGGACGCCGGCGCCCACGAGGCGCTGCTGTGCGTCCAGTCGGGCAGCCGGATGACCGAGCCGCCCTACTCCAAGGGCGGCAAGCGGTTCGCGTTCGAAGGCAGCGGCTACTACATCAAGACCGCCGCCGAGATGCGCGAGCTGTGGGGCCAGCAGGACCTCATCGAGGCCTGCGACAACACCCTGCTGATCGCCGAGCGCTGCGATGTGCAGTTCACCGAGTCGACCGGTGGCTACATGGCGCTCGCCGACATCCCCGAGGGCGAGACCGAGGAGTCGTGGCTGCGCAAGGAGACCTGGCGCGGCATCGAGCTACGCTACCCGGGCGAGAAGACGACCCAGGAGGTCCGCGACCGCGTCGAGTTCGAGATCGACGTCATCCTGCAGAAGGGCTACCCGGGCTACTTCCTGGTGGTCGCCGACTTCATCCAGTGGTCCAAGGACAACGGCATCCGGATCGGACCGGGCCGTGGTTCCGGTGCCGGCTCGATCGTGGCGTACGCCTTGCGGATCACCGATCTCGACCCGCTCGAGCACGGACTCTTCTTCGAGCGGTTCCTCAACCCCGAGCGTCCCTCGATGCCCGACTTCGACATCGACTTCGACGACCATCGACGCGGCGAGACGATCAAGTACGTCACGGAGAAGTACGGCGCGGAGAAGGTCGCCCAGATCGCCACCTTCGGGCGGATCAAGGCCAAGCAGGCGATCAAGGACGCCGCTCGCATCCTCGACCACGGCTTCGCGATCGGCGACCGGATCACCAAGGCGCTGCCGCCCGACGTGATGGGCAAGGGAGTGCCGCTCAAGGAGCTGTTCAACCCCGACCACAAGCGCTACGGCGAGGGCGGCGACTTCCGGGCCCTGCACGACACCGACCCCGACGTCCGCAAGATCTATGAGACGGCGCTCGGCCTCGAGGGCCAGATCCGGCAGACCGGCATCCACGCGGCCGGCGTGATCATGGCCTCCGAGCCGATCATCGACATCGTCCCGCTGATGGAGCCCAAGCAGGACGGCCAGGTGGTCACGCAGTTCGAGTATCCGACCTGCGAGGCGCTCGGCCTGGTCAAGATGGACTTCCTGGGCCTCTCCAACCTGCACACCCTCGAGGACGCGCTCGGCAACATCCGCGCCAACCGCGACATCGACCTGGTGCTCGAGGACGTCCCCTTCGACGACAAGGCGACCTACGAGCTGATGCAGCGTGGCGACACGCTCGGCGTCTTCCAGCTCGATGGTGGTGGCATGCGGGCGCTGCTGCGCTCGATGCTGCCCGACCGGTTCGCCGACATCACCGCGGTCTCCGCGCTCTACCGGCCCGGCCCGATGGGTGCCGACTCCCACAACAAGTACGCCCACCGCAAGAACGGCCGCGAGCCGATCGTGCCGATCCACCCCGAGCTCGAGAAGCCGCTCGCAGAGGTGCTGGGGGAGACGTACGGCCTGATCGTCTATCAGGAGCAGGTGATGTCGATCGCCCAGGTCCTGGCCGGCTTCTCGCTCGGACAGGCCGACAACCTGCGTCGCGCGATGGGCAAGAAGAAGAAGGCCGAGCTCGACAAGCAGTACGCCGGCTTCCAGGCCGGCATGCTGGAGCGTGGCTACTCCCAGAAGGCGATCGACACGATCTGGGAGATCCTGCTGCCGTTCTCCGACTACGCCTTCAACAAGTCGCACTCGGCGGCCTACGGCGTGGTCACCTACTGGACGGCCTACCTGAAGGCCAACTACCCGACGGAGTACATGGCCGCGCTCTTGACCTCGGTCAAGAACGACAAGGACAAGATGGCGATCTACCTCAACGAGTGTCGCCGGATGAAGATCGCGGTGCTGCCGCCCGACGTCAACGAGTCCGCCCACGACTTCACCGCGGTCGGCACCGACATCCGCTTCGGCCTGACCGCGGTCCGCAACGTCGGCGCCCAGGTCGTCGACGGGATCGTCGAGGCACGCACCTCCAAGGGCCGCTTCGAGGACTTCAACGACTTCCTCGCCAAGGTGCCCGACCGGGTCTGCAACAAGCGCGTGATCGAGTCGCTGATCAAGGCCGGCGCCTTCGACGACATGAAGCACCTGCGCCGCTCGCTGGTGGCGATCCACGAGACCGCGGTGGACCAGTACATCGACATCAAGCGCAACGAGGCGATCGGCCAGGACTCGCTCTTCGGCGGGCTCGACGAGGCCGACGGCGGTGACTTCGGGATCTCGGTGACCATCCCCGAGATGGACGAGTGGGACAAGATGACCCTGCTCGGACACGAGCGAGAGATGCTCGGCCTCTACGTCTCCGACCATCCGCTGATGGGCCTGGAGCATGTCCTCGCCAACGGCACCGACTGCACCATCGGTCAGCTGATGACCGATGAGTCACGGCCTCACAACACCACCGTCACGGTCTCCGGGCTGGTCACCAACGTCAACCGGCGCATCACCAAGAAGGGCGACGCCTGGGCGACGGTGACCCTGGAGGACCTCGAGGGCTCGGTTGAGGTGCTGCTCTTCCCGTCCTCCTACCAGCTCGCCGCGCCGCACCTGGTCGAGGACTCGATCATCCGCGTCAAGGGCCAGCTCTCCCGCGACAAGGACCAGCCCGAGCTGCGTGGCCAGGAGGTCACCGTCCCCGATCTGACCGGCGGCCCGGGTGCCGCTGGTGGACCGGTGGTGATCTCGCTGCCGTCGACGCGGTGCACGCCGCAGGTGATCGCGGGGCTGCGCGACGTACTGACCACCTATCCCGGAGTAGCCGAGGTCAGGCTACGGTTGATGACACGGGACGCGACCCGGGTCATGAAGCTCGATGACCGGCTGCGGGTGGCACCGACTCCCGAGCTGTTCGCCGACCTCAAACACCTCCTCGGACCAGGATGCCTGACAATCTGATCGTGCCGCCGCCGCCCAGTCTCTACGCGACCAGCCGCCGCTCCACCCGCCCCGATCTGTCCCGCCCGGTGCTGGTCCAGGTGGCCATCATCGTGGCCGCCTTCATCGTCGGCGGCCTCGCCGCGGGTCTCGCCGCCGCGACGCTGTGGACCCCGCCGACCGGGATGGTGCTCGAGGACAAGTGGTATCGGGGGCTCATCTCTATCGACCCGCCCGCCATCGGGCAGAACATCGATCAGGCCGTCTTCGCCGCGACCGCCTGGTTCTCGGTCTGCGCGATCGTGCTCGGCCTGCTGGTCGGCATCGCCGCCGCGGTCTGGCTCAACCGCTCCGAGCTGGTCACCCTCGCCGCCCTGGTGGTCGGCGGTGCGATCGGTGGCGGTCTGATGCTGCTGGTCACCTCGCTGCTCTCCCCTGAGGACCCGAACGCTCTCGCCAAGGGTGCCGCCGACGGCACCGTGCTCCAGGACAGCTTCCAGCTGGCCTCGCCGTGGCTGGTCCTGCTCGTCCCGGGCTCGGCGATGCTGGCGCTGATGGTGATCTTCTTGATGTGGGCGCCGCACCCTCAAGAGGACCATGAGCTCGACGGACAGCAGGCCCGGACCGAACGGTGAGTTCGGCGGGGGTCACCTGGCGATGGGGGCCGTGGTGGCGTTCGTGATCTCGATCAGGTCGGTGGGAGAGAGCTCGATGTCCAGGCCGCGCCGCCCGCCGGAGACGTAGACCGAGTCGTACGTCGTCGCGGACTCGTCCACGACCGTCGGATGGGCACGCTTCTGGCCGACGGGGGAGATCCCGCCGGCGACGTAGCCGGTCGCGCGCTCGGCTGCGCTCACCTCGGCCATCTGCGCCTTCGAGCCGCCCAGTGCACGGGCCAGCGCCTTGAGGTCGAGCTGGCCGGTGACGGGGACGATGCCGACGACGAGCTTCCCGTCCAGGGAGGCCATCAGCGTCTTGAAGACCCGCCTCGGCTCGACGCCGAGGGCCTCGGCGGCCTCCAGCCCGTAGGACTCGGTGCGCGGATCGTGCTCGTAGGGGTGCAGGGTGTAGTCGATGCCGGCCCGAGTGAGGGCGAGGGTCGCCGGAGTGCCTCCGCCGGCCCGTTTCCCGGCTTGCTTCTTCGGCATCAGTTGGGGGACCACTTCGTGCGGGCGACCTCGGTCGCGGGTAGCGAGGGGATGACGTTCATCGCCTTGAGCTCGGAGCGGAGCAGGTCGGTGGCCATGCCGAGGCGTACGCTGGCGTCGGGTGCCTCCAGGAGCGCCTGCCGGTCGGGCATCGGCAGGGGAGTGGTGGCCGAGATGGTCCAGGAGAGGAACTCCGGGTCCTTGGGGAGCGAGCCGGTGAACGGGTCCTCGCGGAACTCCAGCAGCGCCGCCCGGTAGGCGGTGAAGGTCGCTCGCGCGGTGTCGACGATGGCGCTCGGGACCGCGACGTGATCCTCGGGGAGGTCCTCGACATCGGCGACGGGGAAGTCGCCCGAGCTGACCAGGCTGTCCATCCGGATCCGGTCGACCGCGAGCACCTCGAGGTCGAAGGAGCCGTCGTCGTGCCTCTCCACCTCGGTGATCAGCAGCTTCACCCCGACGCGGTAGAGCGACTGGGCGCCGGTCTCACCGACCTCATAGCCCTCGCGGATCGCCACCGAGCCGAAGTGGCGGTCCTCCTCCTCCTGGCGGAGCAGGTGGTGCACCATCGCGCGGTAGCGGTCCTCGAAGACCCGCAGCGGGAGCGTCACGCCGGGAAACAGGACCGCGTTGAGCGGGAACATGGGTAGTCGCTGGCGCTCGTTCACGGGCACCAACCTATGGGGGCCGCGGGCGTGTCCGCCCGCGAACCCCACAGTGTGTCCTCCCGCGACCGGCCCGAGCGGTCAGTCGTCGTACGCCGCCCGGTCGATCTTGGTGTGGTAGCGCTGTCCGGTCGCGGCGCCGAGGAGCGCCCCGGCGAGCATCACGACCAGGAGCACGATGCCGGCGATCAGCGCGCCCCAGCCGAGCTGGTCGGTGCTCACGCTCATGTTGGGCAGGTCGACCTGCTGCATGATGTCGTAGCTCGAGCCGAACAGCGCGCCCACGACGGCCGCGATGATCATCACCGCGATGGCCACGATCCACACGCCCAGGCCCTGACGACGGGCGTCGAAGCGGGACATCCGGGCAGCGACGTACCCGCCGGCGAAGTAGCCGATGAACATCACCACGGCGAGCGTGATCGCGGCCGCGAGGCCAGCGGAGTCGGCCATCGACTCCAGGTCGGCCTGGGTCCAGTTCTGATCGGCGCCGACCGCGGAGGCGACGGCGCTGATGACCGCACCGAGCAGGACGATGACGCCGATTGTGACGAGCCAGCCGAAGAAGCAGGCGCCCCAGTTGATGCCGCCATAGGTGTCGTGCAGAGCGGCACGGCGCCCGTCCTCGGTGTGGCGGTGGTGCACGACGTCGGTGGCGGCACGGTCGCCGGCGTGCAGAGGGCCGACCGCGTCGCTGGCCCGGTACGGGCGCTCGACGCTGTCGTCGTGGCCGACGACGGCGGGCCCGCCGGGATAGGGATCACGCGCCTCGGCGTGGTTCACGTCGGTCTCGGGGTAGCTCTTGTCGGCATGCTTGTCCTCGCGGTGGAAAAGTCCAGGGCGTGCCATGGCGATCCTCCTTCGGTGGGTCAGTCCTCCGGGTACCCGGATCGGGGCGCCGTATGCGCTTCCTGGCCGCGTCCACGTGGCGTCGGCAGATCGGCTCCGGGGCCCGCCGACTCGTAGACTGGAGGCATGATTCGCCGCATCGACCTCAGGGGCGCCGACCCCACTGTTGACTACCGCGCCGCCGTCCCGCGCGCCGAGTTCGACATCGAGGCGGCCACTCATGCGGTGCAGCCGATCATCGACGCCGTCCGCGAGCGCGGCCAGGAGGCGATCGCCGAGTTCTCCGAGAAGTTCGACGGCGTGCGTGTCGAGGACATCCGGGTCCCGGCCGCCGCGCTGACCAAGGCCCTCGACGAGCTGGACCCGGCGATCCGGGCCGGCCTCGAGGAGTCGATCGCCCGTCTGCGTACGACCTGTGCCGCCGAGCTCGAGGAGGACGCGGTCACCGATCTGGCGCCCGGCGCCCGGGTGACGCACCGCAAGGTGCCGGTGGGGCGCGTGGGGCTCTACGTGCCTGGTGGGCTGGCCCCGCTGGTCTCCTCGGTGCTGATGAACGTCGTCCCGGCCCAGGTCGCCGGAGTGCCCTCGATCGCGCTGGCCTCGCCGCCGCAGAAGGAGTTCGGCGGGTTGCCGCAGCCCACCATCCTGGCCGCGTGCGCGCTGCTCGGCGTGGACGAGGTCTACGCCGTCGGTGGCGCTCAGGCGATCGCGATGTTCGCCTACGGGGTCGACCCCTGCGAGCGCGTCGACATGGTCACCGGTCCCGGCAACATCTACGTCGTCACCGCCAAGCGCCTGCTCAAAGGGCAGGTCGGGATCGACTCCGAGGCCGGTCCCACCGAGATCGCGATCCTCGCCGACGACACCGCCGAGGCGGCCTACGTCGCCGCCGACCTGATCTCCCAGGCCGAGCACGACCCGCTGGCTGCCTCGGTGCTGGTCACCGACTCCGAGACCCTGGCCGCCGACGTCGAGGCCGAGCTCGAGAAGCAGGTCGCCGCGACCAAGCACGTCGAGCGGATCCGTACGTCGCTGACCGGTGCCCAGTCGGGCATCGTGCTCGTCGACGACGTCGACCAGGGCGTCGACGTCGTCAACGCCTACGCCGCCGAGCACCTCGAGATCCACACCGCCGATGCCGCCCGGGTCGCCGGCCGGATCCGCAACGCCGGCGCGATCTTCGTCGGCTCCTACGCCCCGGTGTCGCTGGGTGACTACTGCGCCGGGTCCAACCACGTGCTGCCGACCGGTGGCTGCGCCTGCCACTCCTCGGGTCTCTCGGTGCGGGCCTTCACCAAGTCGATCCACGTCGTCGACTACTCCCGCGAGGGGCTCGCAGCGGTCAAGGACCACGTGGTCACGCTTGCCGAGGCCGAGGACCTGCCCGGTCACGGCGCGGCCGTGTCGGTGAGGTTCTCCTGATGAGCTGGCCGCCGATCCGCGCCGAGCTCGCCGGGATCGAGCCCTACGGCGCCCCGCAGCTGGACGTCCCGGTCCAGCTCAATGTCAACGAGAACCCCTACCAGCCGTCCGCGGAGACGGTCGCCGACATCGCGGCCAGTGTCGGCGAGGCGGCGCGCACGCTGAACCGCTACCCGGACCGCGAGTTCGTCGCGCTGCGGGAGGGGCTGGCTGCGTACCTCCGCTCCGATGTCCCGAACGCGGAGATCACGCCCGAGCAGGTGTGGGCGGCCAACGGGTCCAACGAGGTGATGCTGCAGCTGCTGCAGGCCTTCGGTGGTCCGGGCCGCACCGCGATCAGCTTCGCGCCGACGTACTCGATGTATCCGGAGTACGCCCGCGACACCAACACCGAGTGGACCGTGGGACACCGCGAGAGCGACTTCGCGATCGATCTGGAGAAGGCGCGGGCGCTGGTCGAGGAGACCCGGCCCCACGTCGTGCTGCTGCCGAGCCCCAACAACCCCACCGGCACCGCGCTGCCACCGGAGGCGGTCACCGCGCTGTGCGAGGCGGTCGGAGACGGCGGCATCGTCGTGGTCGACGAGGCCTACGGCGAGTTCCGGCGGACCGGGGTGCCCTCGGCGCTCGAGCTGCTCGCCGAGCACCGCAACCTCGTGGTCACCCGCACGATGTCGAAGGCGTTCGCCGGAGCCGGGCTGCGGCTCGGCTACCTGGCGGCCGACCCGGCGATCTGTGACGCGATCCGTGTCGTACGTCTGCCCTACCACCTCTCGGCGGTCACCCAGGCGGCGGCGAGCGCGGCGCTCCGGCACGCGCCGGAACTGCTCGGCTACGTCGCCTCGCTGCGCGAGGAGCGCGACGCGCTCGTGACCTGGCTGCGCGGAGAGAGTCTCGAGGTGGCCGACTCGGACGCCAACTTCGTCCTCTTCGGGCGCTACGCCGACCGGCACGCGGTCTGGCAGGGGCTGCTCGACCGCGGCGTGCTGATCCGCGAGACCGGGCCCGACGGATGGCTGCGGGTCTCGGTGGGCACCCCGCAGGAGATGGACGCCTTCAAGCAAGCTTTGACCGATGTGAACGGAGCACGCGCATGAGTTCGGCAAGGACCGCCCGGATCGAGCGGGAGACCTCGGAGTCGAAGGTCGTCGTCGAGGTGAACCTCGACGGCACCGGACGGGTGGACGTCTCGACGGGTGTGGGGTTCTACGACCACATGCTGACCGCCTTCGGGCGGCACTCCCTCCTCGACCTGACCGTGCACTCCGAGGGTGACGTGCACATCGACGCCCACCACACCGTCGAGGACACCGCGATCGTGCTCGGCCAGGCGCTGCGCCAGGCGCTGGGTGACAAGAAGGGCATCCGCCGCTTCGGCGACGCGACCCTCCCGCTCGACGAGGCCCTGGTGCGGTGCGTCGTGGACGTCTCCGGGCGGCCCTACTCGGTCCACACCGGTGAGCCGGAGGGTCAGCAGTACGTGCTGCTCGGCGGCTCCGGGGTGCCCTACCTCGGTTCCCTGACCCAGCACGTCTTCGACTCCATCGCCCACCACGCCCACCTGACGCTACACGTCAACGTGCTCGCCGGGCGCGAGCCGCACCACATCGTGGAGACGCAGTTCAAGGCCTTCGCGCGGGCGTTCCGCGACGCGATCGCCTACGACCCGCGCGAGACCGGGATCCCGTCGACGAAGGGTGCGCTGTGAGCGCGCCTTCCGTCGTCGTCCTGGACTACGGGTCCGGAAACGTACGCTCCGCCGTCCGTGCCGTCGAGCGCGCCGGCGCATCCGTCGAGTTGACCGGTGACCTCGACGCCGCGATGGCGGCCGACGGGCTGCTGGTGCCCGGCGTGGGTGCGTTCGAGGCCTGCATGAAGGGGCTGCGCGCGATCCGCGGCGAGCGGATCATCGCCCGGCGGCTCGCCGGTGGCCGTCCGGTCATGGGGATCTGCGTCGGCATGCAGATCCTCTTCGAGACCGGCATCGAGCACGGCGTCGAGACCGAGGGCTGCGGCGAGTGGCCCGGCGTCGTGGAGCGTCTCCAGGCGCCGATCGTGCCCCACATGGGCTGGAACACGGTGGACGTCCCGTCCGGGACGAGCCTGTTCGCCGGCATCGAGAAGGAGCGGTTCTACTTCGTGCACTCCTACGGTGTGCGCGACTGGACCCTGGTCACCAACGACCGCACCGTCGCGCCGCTGGTCACCTGGGCCGAGCACGGTGGCGACCGGTTCGTCGCGGCCGTCGAGAACGGGCCGCTGAGCGCCACCCAGTTCCACCCGGAGAAGTCCGGCGACGCCGGCGCAGCGGTGCTGCGCAACTGGGTGCAGTCGCTCAAGGCCGCCTGAGGTGGCCCAGACCGGAGCCCGGGCGAAGGCCCGTGCCGAGCGCGAGCGGTTGGCGGCGGAGGCGGCCGAGAAGCGGACCGCCTCCGCAGCCAGGTCCGCTGAACGCCGCGCGCGGCGTGAGCGGTTCCTCGGCTGGGTTCCGGCTCGCCGGTCCCGGCCGGCCAGTGCGCTCGCGGAGCGCCGGCGGCGCAACGTACGGATCCTGATCGTCGTCCTGCTCCTGCTCAACGCGCTGGTCTACCTCGTCACCGAGGACGTCGGCACGGTGGTCTTCACGGCCATCGCGTCGGTGCTGGTCGCGCCAGTGGTCTACACGCTGCTCTTCCGCCGCTAAAGTGGCCGGATGGCAGCCAAGACGACCTGGACCGGCGCCGATCCCGTGGGTTTCGTCGAGGCCGTCTCGTCTCCCGCTCGCCGGCGGGACGCGCTCACGCTGCTGGAGCTGATGCGGCGCGTCACCGGCACGGAGCCACGGATGTTCGGCTCTGCCATCGTGGGCTTCGGCGACTACCACTACAAGTACGCCAGTGGGGCCGAGGGCGACGCCCCGGCCGCCGCCTTCTCGCCGCGCAAGGCTGCTTCGGTCATCTACCTCAACGACGGCATCGCCGCCCATGAGGAGCTTCTCTCCCGCCTCGGCCCACACACCACCGGCGTCGGCTGCCTCTACCTCAAGGACGTTGCCGCGGTCGATCCGAATGTTCTCGAGGAGATCGTCCGGCGCTCGTACGCCACCTTGACCGGCGGCACCTACGGCAAACGTGCCGCTGAGGGCTGAGCATCGCGTCGCTCGGGCAGCGAGTGACTGAGTGCGGCCCGGCTCGTCGCCGCCGGATGTATTGTCATGACATGACCGACTACGAGGTCTCCAGGTCCGCGGTGCTGCCGGGCGACATCGGCCGCGTTCACGCGCTGCTCGACGATTTCCACGAGTGGCCGTCCTGGTCGCCGTGGGAGGAGCTCGACCCGGACATGACGCGCACCTACTCCGGGGCCGACTCGGGTGTCGGCGCGCGGTATGCGTGGTCGGGCAACAAGCGCGCGGGCGCAGGCTCGATGGAGATCACCGAGTCGAGGCCCGAGCACATCGAGGTCGCGCTGGAGTTCCTCAAGCCGTTCAAGAGCCGGAGCACGGTGAGCTTCGACCTGGCCGGCGTCGCCGACGGTACGCAGCTGACCTGGACCCACACCGGCTCGGTGAGCGGCGTGATGGCGTTGATGCTCAGGTTCTACTCGATGGAGAAGGCGATCGCGCCCGATATGGAGAAGGGCTTGGCCAAGCTGGCGGCCGTCTCTGCGACGCGCGCGGACTGATCCGCGCTCCGAGGTCCCAGCTACCCGTTGACGGTCCCACCACGGTCGTCCGGGTCGATCGAGCCGGTGACCCGGCGGCTGAGTCCGGTGAGCGCGGCCTGCTCGGCCAGCTCCTCGTTGCCGTCCCACTCAAGCGGGATCTTGGCACAGGCATCAACCTAACCCCGCGTCGCGGCCTTTCCCGGCAGGCACCTGCCCATGTCGCTGCGGACGTGGAGTGACCGGAGCGGCCCCGGAATCCGGTTGTGCAGGCGGCAGACCATCTCTTACGTTGCCGGGCATGAAACCTCGGCGGTTCGGGATCTGCATCGATGCCAACGACCCGGAACGGGTCGCGGAGTTCTGGGCGGCGGTGCTGGGTCGGGAGATCGAGATCAGGGACGAGGAGATCAGGCTGCTGCCACGGGCCGACGAGGACCTCTGGATCCGGTTCGTGCCCACGGATGCGCCGAAGAGGCTGGCGAACCCGCATCATCTGCATCTGACCAGCACGCTGCCGGATGACCAGCAGCGGACCGTGGACCGGCTGATCGGTCTCGGTGCCACGCATCTGGACGTGGGGCGGCTGCCGGACGAGGACCACATCGTGCTGGGTGACCCGGAGCGTAACGAGCTGTGCGTGATCCCGGCCGGCAACAGCTGGCTCGCCGGGACCGGGTTCCTCGGCGAGGTCGCCGCGGACGGGTCGCGGGAGACCGGGATCTTCTGGAGCGCCGCGCTCGGCTGGCCGCTGGTCTGGGACCAGGACGGCGAGACCGCGGTCGCGACCCCGTCGGGCAGTGCCAAGGTCGCCTGGGGAGGGCCGCCACCGGTGCCGCGTGGTGCGCGGGACCGGTTCCGCTTCGACCTGATCACGCCCGAGGACACCGGTCCCGCCGCCGAGATCCGACGCCTCGTCGGGTTGGGTGCCTCGGTGGTCGCCGAGACGTACGGTGGTGGGCGGTGGGCGACGCTGAGGGACCCTGACGACTACGAGTTCGAGGTGCTGGCGCCTCGCTGAAGGTGCAACCGTCTCGCAGCACGACGGCGGGGCAGGGGTGGTGGCGTACAGAACATAGGATCTTGCCCATGGGTGACTACCTCGAGCTCCTGCCGGCCGTCGATGTGAAGGGCGGGCAGGCGGTGCAGCTGGTCCAGGGCGTGGACGGGTCGGAGAAGCGGTTCGGCGATCCCTACGAGGCCGCGCTGAGGTGGCAGGAGACCGGCGCCGAGTGGATCCATCTGGTCGACCTCGACGCCGCGTTCGGCCACGGCAACAACCGCGAGATCCTCGCCGGGATCGTCGGCAAGCTCGACATCAAGGTCGAGATGAGCGGCGGGATCCGCGACGACGCCTCGCTCGAGGCCGCGATGGCGACCGGCTGCCGCCGCGTCAACATCGGCACCGCCGCGCTGGAGAACCCGGAGTGGACCCGGCAGGCGATCGCGACCTACGGCGACCGGGTCGCGGTGGGCCTGGACGTACGCGGGCGGACGCTCGCGGCGCGCGGCTGGACCAAGGAAGGCGGCGACCTCTACGAGACGCTCGCCCGCCTCGACTCCGAGGGCTGTGCGCGCTACGTCGTCACCGACGTCAACAAGGACGGCATGCTCCAGGGCCCCAACGTCGACCTGCTGCGCGCGGTCTGCGAGGCCACCGATCGCCCGGTCGTGGCGAGCGGGGGAGTGACCACGATCGACGACATCGAGGCGCTGATGGGCCTGGTCGAGATCGGTGTGGAGGGTGCGATCGCCGGTACGGCGCTCTACACCGGTTCCCTGGACCTCGCCGAGGCGCTCGATCTCACCCTCGGCCGGCCGCGCGGGGACCAGTCATGAGTCTTGCCGTACGCGTCATCCCCTGCCTCGACGTCGACGCCGGTCGCGTCGTCAAGGGGATCAACTTCAAGGAGCTGCGCGACGCCGGCGACCCGGTGGAGCTGGCCGCGACGTACGACAAGGAAGGCGCCGACGAGCTCACCTTCCTCGACATCTCCGCCTCTCACGAGGGGCGGGCGACGACGCTGGAGATCGTGACCCGCACCGCCGAGCAGGTCTTCATCCCGCTCACCGTCGGTGGCGGGATCCGCAGTGTCGACGACGTGGACCGGATGCTGCGGGCCGGCGCGGACAAGATCGCGGTCAACACCGCGGCCATCGTCCGCCCCGAGCTGATCGCCGAGATCGCCGACCGGTTCGGCAACCAGGTGCTCGTGCTCTCCGTCGACGCCCGGAGGGCGCCGGGCACCGACTCCGGCTTCGAGGTCACCACCCACGGCGGCCGCAAGTCCGCCGGGATCGACGCGATCGAATGGGCGGCGAAGGCCGTCGAGCTCGGCGCCGGCGAGATCCTGCTCAACGCGATGGACGCGGACGGCACCGAGGACGGCTTCGACATCGACCTGATCAAGGCCGTACGCAGCGAGGTGACCGTCCCCGTCATCGCCTCCGGCGGCGCGGGCAGGGCCGAGCACTTCCCGCCCGCGGTGGAGGCCGGCGCCGACGCCGTCCTGGCGGCCACCATCTTCCACTTCGGCAAGGTGCGGATCGGCGAGGTCAAGCAGGCGCTCTCCGGCGCCGGCGCGCCGGTTCGCTGACGGACGGCCGCGCGCACTTTCCCGCCGTGGCGGGGAAGTGCGCTGGTTGCTGAGTGGGTAGCCCGGCAGATTCCCGCCATGGCGGGAATCTGCTCCGTGCACCCGAATAACCCGTCGCTCTATCGCACACGCGGGTGGCTGGCGCCGCCATCGCACAGTCCGTTGGGCCGCCGCTGGACGTCAGCGGAACCGATACGACGGCGCGGGATCCTCGTCGCGCCGGTGCCTAGCTCAGCAGCGAGTTCGGGATCTGCCCGTGGCGTACGCGCTGGGGGTGGTTGCCGACGTCGAGGTACGCGAGCTCCTCGCCGGTGCGGAAGTCGATCACGGCGACCGCGTCGGCGTCTGACAGCGATGCCCAGCAGGTGTTGCCGAGGCCTTCGGTGGTCCAGTAGGGCTTGCCGTAGTAGTGGCCGGTGGTGTTCTCGTCGAGGATGGTGTGCTCGCCGGTGGAGCGGTCGACCATCGCGACGTAGTCGTCCATCGTGCCCGCCGCGCAGAGAGTCTTGCCCTTGGAATCGATCGAGAGACCGTGGTGGGCGGAGTCGTTGACGTAGAGCTCGCGCGGCAGCTGGGTGCGCTTGGGAAGCGGGATGACTCGGGTGACAGCGCCGGTGCGGGGCTCCTCGATGGAGCCGGTGGAGTAGCCGACCTTCCCGTCGATGTCGGCAGCCTGGGTGTCGAACTCGACCAGGCCGTGCAAGAACGACATCTGGAAGTAGATGAACCGCTCGCCGGGCGCGACCGCCATCGGACGTACGGCTGAGGAGATCGAGGGGTAGCCGGCTTCTTCGAGCTCCTTGCCCATCTCCCAGCGCTGGGAGATCTCGAAGCTCGACTCGTCGACGATCTCGAACCAGCGGTCGCCCTTGATCGCGTCGTGGATCGGGCCGATCTTGATCGGCGGAAGCAGGTCGGTGCCGGGGATGGTGCCGAGGCCGAGCTGGTCGAGATTGATCAGCGGCAAGGAGTCGAGGGAGATCTCCTTCTGGTCGCCGGGCAGGTACACGCGGCCGATGGAGGCGTGGAAGATCTGCGAGCCGTCCTCGGAGTAGTTGTTCTCGTGGGGCGTCTCGCCCGACTCGAACGTACGCAGTCGCTCACCGGTCCGCGGGTCGCCGGCGCCGCCCATCCAGTACTCGTGCACCGAACGGGAGGTCGAGTCCGAGACCAGCAGCTTGGTGCCGTCGGGGGACAGGCCCATGTGGTCGGTGCGGTGGCCGTCCATCTGCTGCTCGACCACGACGGGGTCCGGCGAGCCCGCGAGCGCCTTCTCGATGTCGATCCAGACCACGTCGGCCAGGCTGGGACGCGACACCGCCAGCAGCTTGCCGTCCCGGGTCGTGAACATGTCGTCCACGAGCTGGTCGTTGCCTTCGCCGGGGCCGTAGCGGACCAGGTAGTACATGGCCAGCCGCTCGGGATCCTGGTGTATCTCGGCGATCTCCTCGTCCTTGTCCGGCACCAGGTCGATGTCCGTGCGCAGCACCTCGAGGCTGCGAGCATCGACGATCGAAGCCGTCCCGTCCCAGTTGTTGCCCACGACCATCACGTCCCGCAGCTCCGGTGTCGCGCTCGCGCTGATCGCTGGGGCGGCTGCGGTGAGCGAGAAGACGAAGAGCATGGCGACGGTGACTGCTGCCGCACGACGCATCGCGGGACCTCCTGGGGGATTCGGTTATCTGAGACACAACGTCTCGGGGTGTGGGGAGGTTACGGGCGGTCGTTCCGCTGAGTGGGACCGTGGAGGGTGCGCGCAGACTGGGTGTGGGTGGATCTCGGGAGGCGGTTTTGGCGGGCTGGTTTCGGGGCTAGCCGGGGCCGCTGGCTCTGCTTTGAGGGTCTTCTCGCCGAACCCCGGACTCAATGCGATGTATCGAGCTTGTCGAGAGGACGGCCTGCGGCCGCCGGCTTCGGGGTGTGTGTCGCGGACCGGGTGATGTCCGGTGGTCGAGCTTGTCGAGACCATCTCGTTTCGTGACCGTTTCTTCGGGGCTGGCCTGGGCCGCCGACCCGTTCTTGGAGGGTGTTCTCGATCTGGACCGGCGTCAAGGACGCCCTGCGGGCGCCGGCTTCGCCGGCCGCCTTCGGCGGTCCTGGACTCCGGACCAGATCGAGAAAAAACTTGGCTGGCTATCGGGGCGGCGGCCCGGGTGTGGCGCAGCAGAATCACTCCGCAGGAAAGATGGTGTTGACGGGTGTGACGGGTGGCCCTTCGGGCCACTTACCATCCACAGGAACGACGCCGTTCGCTCGCCGCAAAAAGAGCGTTTGAACAGGGACAATAGATAGCCAGAGGGGTGGTTGAAGCGTAGAATCAGAGCCATCACAACACCTCTTCGAAGGGAGGATATGGCGATGAGTATCGAACCCGAGATCAACCACTGGGGCACCGAACCCAGCGACCCGATCGACGCCGAACTGGTGGCCATCGAATCCTCCCTGAACCGACTGTTGACCCGAGACCCCGCCTACTGGCGCACCAGCCAGAAGAAGACCCGCCTGGCCCAGATCGAAAAACTCCAGGCCATGCAAGCCGCGCTCCAACTCCGCGTCCTCGCTACGGCTGGTGACATCGCCGAGGAGACCGGTGCCAAGGACGCCTCCGGGTGGATGTGGACCGAGCTCCTGGTCGACAAGGGGGTGGCCCGTTCCCAGATCAAGCTCGCGGCCGGGGTCGCCAAGTACGACCTCGTCGCCGCCGGCTTGGCCGAGGGTGTCGTCTCGCAGGACAAAGCCCAGGTGATCACCCAAGCCCTCGACCGGATCGCCACCGACCCCGCCGTCAACGGCGAGGACCTGGTCCTGGCCGAGAAGCTGCTCGTGGAGCATGCGACCGAGTTGACCGCGAACCAGCTCAAGATCGTCGGACGCCGGATCCTGGCCGAGATCGACCCCGAACGGTTCGACGCCGTCGAAGCCAAGGCGCTGCAGCGAGAGGAAGAACACGCCGCTCGACGCACGTTCTTCTCCTCCCGTGACAACGGCGACGGCACCATCGACATTCACGCGAGGGTCTCGCGTGCCGTCGGGGTCCGGTTGCGCACGATCTTGGACTCCCTGGCCCAGCCGAGGAAGCTGTCGGCCGAAAACCGGGGCCGCAAGGCACCGTATGACCGGCTGCTGGGCCAGGCCTTCGCCCGGGTGATCGAGACCTACGACGTGGACCAGCTCCCCAGGCATGGCGGGCATGCGACCACAGTGTTCATCACCATGAGCATCGAGGACCTCCGTAAGGACCTCGGCACCGCCGCGTTGGGCTTTGACGGCGAGCAGATCACCGCCGCCGAAGCCCGCAAGATGGCCTGTAACGCCAACCTGATCCCGGTGGTGCTGGGCACCGACTCTGAGATCCTCGACCTCGGCCGCACCGCCCGCCTGGCCCACCCGGTCCAACACCGAGCCCTGCGGCTGCGCGACAAGGGTTGCCAGGCCGAGGACTGCGACGCCCCCGCCGCCTGGACCGAAGCCCACCACCTCAAACCGTGGTCCGAAGGTGGTCGAACGAGTTTGGCGAACATGGTGTTGCTGTGCCCCAGCGACCATCGCCGCATCCACGACCCCAACTACACCTATGAGCGTCTCCCCGATGGGCGGATCCGGTTCACTCGGGGTGCCCGAACCGGCTGACCCAGCTGACCCCGGCTGATTCGGCACGCCCGGACCGGCCGACCCCGGCCACTTCGCGTGTGGCTGTACCCACTCCCGCCCAGTAGCCGAGTGGCCCTGTGGCCATCCGATGGGCAGGGCTCATCGAGCAGCGCTGGACCTGGCGGTGGCACTGGTGCACGGCGTATCGCACCCTCGGCCGGTCTGCTCGGCCGGTCTGCTCGAATAGACGTCCAAGACCAGCATGGCCAGCAGCCGGTTGAGGAGGCACCTTCCACCGTGCCGAGGTCATCATCGGTGCCCGGTCGACCGCTGTGCTTGTGAACCGTTCACAAGGTGTCATCGGCTTGTAAAAGCAACGCGAACACCGCAGCCCCCAGGAAGAACCGCCGACCCTGGATTCCCAAGCCCGTACCCAACCCAAAAACTCCGCGCCAAACCCCGCCGCCGACCCGATAACCAGCCAAAATTCTCGACGGAGCCCGGTGTCCAGGATCGCCGAAGGCGACCGGCGAAGCCGGCGGCCGTAGGCCGTCATCTCGACAAGCTCGATACATCGCCTTGACTCCGGGATTCGGCGAGAACACCCTCCATAACGGGTCGGCGGCCACCAGCCCAACGAGCTACCCCAGCCCCGCGGAACCCGCCCTTCGGCAACCAAGCCACCACATTCCCGACGAAGCCAGCCAAGGCTCTCGGCGCTCTCGGCGCCCCCGCGCCCAGGACCGCCCAAAGCGCCCCGCATGCCGTCATCTCGAAAAGCTCGATCACGAGCCGGCCATCAACCCCACGAAACAGCGTCGACCTCAGAACCCGAGACTGGCATTCTCCAGCTGAGTGATCCGCTCGGCCGGCCCGTCGAAGGAAAGACCCCGCACCGCGTGACGCCCGAAGCAGAAGAGCAGGAGCTCGCCGACGGGCCCGGTGATGGTGACGGGCTCCTCGCCGGCGCGGAGGGTGGCGGTGTCGGTGCCGTTGCTGACGACCACCGGGGTCTCGGCGGATCGGACGAGACCCTTGCCGAGCAGCTTCAGGGTGCGCCAGAGGTCTCGCTCAGCAGCGGCGGGGAGCGTACGCGGCTCCCAGCCCGGCTGGGCACGGCGGAGGTCCTCGTGGTGGACGAAGAACTCCACCGTGTTGACCGCCTTCTCGATCGGTCCGATCGCGAACGGGGTGCCCTTCGGGTCGCGGAGGCGGTCGGCGAGAGCCTCGAGGGGCTGGGCGGCGTACGCAGCCTCTGCCTTCCTCAGCACGGGCGCGAGCGGCGGCAGGATGATCCCCGCCGCGGCCCACGGGCGGCGCTCGCGTACGAGCAGATGCACCAGCAGGTCCTTGACCTCCCAGCCTTCGCAGAGTGTGGGGGCCGTCGGTCCGAGGGAGACGGCGGTGTCGCACAGGGCGATGCGCTCGGAGCGCGCGAAGGAGACCACGAACTGCACCCTACCGAGCCGTCCTCACCCGGGGAGTCACCAAAAAAATTCGTCGCAACCTCGGTGCTGACCTAGGCTTTACCTCGAGATGAGCGACGAGGATCAAACACCCCAGCGGGCCACGACGACCGACGGGTTCAAGGTTCTCGGAGTCGCCATCCGGCGCGAGTGGGCGGTCTTCACGCTCTCGACCCTCGGCTCCGCGCTCTTCGGCGCGCTGACCGTCGCCGACGCCTGGGTGCTGGGCTGGTCCACCGACCACGTGCTGGTGCCGGCGCTGCGTGACGGCGAGATCGGTGCAGGCTGGCTGTGGGCCGTGATCGGGCTCTTCGTCGGCGTCGCGATCCTGCGGGCGGTCGGGGTGGTGGCACGGCGGCTGGGAGCCGGGGTGATGCAGTACCGCATGCAGGCCCATTCGCGCCGTGCGGTCACCCGGCAGTATCTGGCGCTTCCTCTCGCCTGGCACCACCGGCATCCGACCGGCGAGCTGCTCTCCAACGCCAACTCCGACGTCGAGGCGTCCTGGGCGCCGATCGCACCGCTGCCGATGGCCGTCGGGACGCTCGCGATGATGGTGATCGCGATCGGTCAGATGTTCTGGACCGACGTCGTGCTGGCCTCGGTCGCGATCCTGGTGTTCCCGGCGGTCGTCGTCGCCAACCTGGTCTTCCAGCGCTTCTCCTCGCCGCTGATGACCCGCGCCCAGCAGCTGCGCGCGGAGCTCTCCGGGATCGCCCACGAGTCCTTCGACGGTGCCCTCGTCGTCAAGACGCTGGGACGCGAGGCGGAGGAGACCACCCGCTTCCAGGACAAGGCCCAGGAGCTGCGCGACGTGAACATCCACGCCGGCCGGCTCCGCGCCGCCTTCGACCCGATCCTGGCCGCGCTGCCCAACGTCGGGGTCCTTGCCGTCCTGGCCGTCGGCGTCGGCCGTGTCTCCAGCGGTGCCGCCGCGCCCGGTGACGTCGTCCAGATCGGATTCCTGCTCACCATCGTCTCCTTCCCGATCCGATCCTTCGGATGGCTGCTGGGGGAGTTCCCGCGCAGCGTGGTCGGCTATCGGCGGGTTCAGCGGGTGCTGGACGCGACCGGGCGCCTGGTCTACGGCACCGCGACGACCAGCCGCGAGCAGACCGGTGCCCGCCTCCGGGTCGACGGCATCTCCTACGCCTACGCCGACGGCCCGAGGCTCCTCGACGGTGTCGACTTCGAGGTCGAGCCGGGGCGTACGGTCGCGATCGTCGGCGAGACGGCCGCAGGCAAGAGCACCCTGACCATGCTGCTCGCGCGGCTGGTCGACCCGGAATCCGGCCGGATCACCCTGGACGGCACCGACCTGCGCGACCTGGGTGCGGGGGAATGGGCCCGGGTGGCGGCGCTGGTGCCGCAGACCGCCTTCGTCTTCGACGACTCCGTGCGCGGCAACGTCACCCTCGGCGCCGACCTCACCGACGACGAGGTCTGGTCCGCGCTCAAGGCCGCCCAGGCCGACGGCTTCGTCACCGCGCTGCCCAACGGCCTCGACACCACCCTCGGCGAGCGCGGGGCGAGCCTCTCCGGCGGGCAGCGCCAGCGCCTCGCCCTGGCCCGAGCGCTCGTACGCCGCCCACGACTCCTGATCCTCGACGACGCGACGTCGGCCGTCGACCCCGAGGTCGAGCAGCGCATTCTCGCAGCGCTGCGGAGCGGCCCGGACCGCGGTGCGCTGCGTGACGGCTCCGGCGACACGAGCCTCGTCGTGGTCGCCTACCGCAAGGCCACGATCGCGCTTGCCGACGAGGTCGTACACCTCGAGAACGGCCGTATCCGCGACCGCGGCACCCACACCGAGCTGCTCGCCCGCGACGAGTCCTACGCCCGCCTGGTGAACGCCTACGAGACGCCGGAGGCGGTTCAGTGACGACGACGCTCGAGCCCGAGACCCGGGTCGGCAGCGGCGAGGGCCTCGGCGCCATCGAGACCATCCGCCGGGGCATCAAGCACTCCCCGGAGCTGGTCGAGGGCATCCGCGGGACCTTCGCGCTGGCCGTCCTCGCGAGCGTCGGTCAGGTCGTCGTCCCCATCGTGGTCCAGCAGACCCTCGACAACGGCCTGAGCGGTCCGGACGGCCCCGACCTCGGCTACGTCCTGCGCGCCGGCCTGATCGCGGTGGTCGCCATCGCCGTCACGGGCGTGGCGTCGTTCCTGATGACGAGCCGGCTCTTCACCGCCGCCGAGCGGGGCCTGGCGACGCTGCGTACCAAGGCCTTCCGGCACGTCCACGACCTGCCCATGCTCACCCAGTCGACCGAGCACCGCGGGGCGCTGGTCTCGCGGGTGACCAGCGACGTCGACCAGGTCAGCCAGTTCATCGTCTTCGGCGGTCTGCTCTTCATCGTCAGCATCGGACAGATGCTGATCGCCACCGTCGTGATGGTGGTCTACTCCTGGCAGCTGGCGATCCTGGTGTGGCTCTGCTTCGGTCCGCTCTTCCTGAGCCTGCGGTTCTTCCAGCGCAAGCTGTCCGCGGCCTACACCCTCTCCCGCCGCCAGGTTGCCAAGATGCTCTCGGCCGTCTCCGAGCCGGTCGTCGGCGCGGCCGTGGTGAAGGCGTACGCCGTCGAGGACCGAACCCAGGAGCGCATCGACCGAGAGATCGATGCCACCAGCGCCGCCCAGATCAAGGCGCAGGCCTACACCTCGGTCTTCTTCAGCCTCGGTGGCCTCTCCGGCGGCCTCGCCAACGCCGGTGTGATCGTCGGCGGCGTCCTGCTGGCGCTCGCCTACCAGGGCAGCGGCGGCGCGCTGAGCGTCGGTGAGATCCTGGCGTTCGCGTTCCTGGTGACGCTGTTCGTGGGCCCGGTGCAGATGGGTACGCAGATCCTCACCGACGCCCAGAACGCGATCGCCTCCTGGCGGCGCACGATCGGCATCCTGGACACCCCCGCCGACCTCGTCGACCCGGGCGCCGAAGGCACGGTGCTGCCCAGGGGGCCGCTCTCGATCGAGTTCGACGACGTCACCTTCGCCTACCCCGGCGGTCGTCCGGTCCTCCACGACATCTCCTTCGAGATCGAGCCCGGCAGGCGGGTCGCGGTGGTCGGCGAGACCGGTTCGGGGAAGTCGACGATCGCGAAGCTGCTCACCCGGGTGATGGACGTGACCCAGGGCCGGGTCCGACTCGACGGCGTCGACGTGCGCGAGATCGGCAACGCCTCCCTACGCACCAGCGTCGTGCTCGTCCCGCAGGAGGGCTTCCTCTTCGACTCCACCCTGGCCGAGAACGTCCGCTACGGCCGCCTGGACGCGACCGATGCGGAGATCGAGGAGGCCGCCCGGGTGCTCGGCCTGGGGGACTGGCTGGCCGGTCTCCCCGACGGGGTACGCACCAGCGTCGGGCAGCGCGGCGAGTCGCTCTCGGCCGGCGAGCGTCAGCTCGTGGCGCTCCTGCGGGCCCAGCTCGCCGATCCGGATCTGCTGGTCCTCGACGAGGCCACCTCGGCCGTCGACCCGCGTCTGGAGATGCGGATCAACCGCGCCCTGGAGCGGCTGATGAGCGGCCGAACCTCGGTCACCATCGCCCATCGCCTCTCCACCGCCGAGGCGGCCGACGAGGTGATTGTCGTCGACGCCGGCCACCTCGCCCAGCGCGGCCCGCACAGCGACCTGGTGGCGCAGACGGGCTCGACGTACGCACGCCTGCATGCCTCCTGGGTCGCCCAACAGGGCAGCTGAGGGGCGCTCAGGCGTCCCGCCACGTCAGGTGTGCGGCAGCTTCGGGGGCGCCGAACTGTCCCCGCGACATGCCGGTTGTGACCGTGCTGTTGCCCGGCGGGATACTGGAGGCGTGACTACTGGACCCACGAGCGAGGGACTGGACCCCGCCATCGCCGACCGCCTCAAGCGCAACCCCGACGGGCTGGTGCCCGCGGTGGCGCAGCAGCATGACACCGGCGAGGTGCTGATGCTCGGTTACATGGACGACGAGGCCCTGGCGCGCACGCTCGCGACGGGCCGGGCCACCTACTGGTCCCGCAGCCGGCAGGAGTACTGGGTCAAGGGGGAGACCTCCGGCCACCACCAGTACGTCAAGGAGGTGCGCCTGGACTGCGACGGCGACACGATCCTGCTCAAGGTCGACCAGCAGGGCCCGGCCTGCCACACCGGCGACCACACCTGCTTCGACGCCGGCCTGATCTCCTCCGGCGCCCTCTCGTGAGGTCCTTCGGCCCCACCGTCACCGCGGGCCTGGCCGGCGCCGCCCTGGCGGCCTGGGCAGGCTCCAACGAGTGGGTGAAGGTGACCGCCCCGGCCCAGATGCCGACCGACCTCAACGACTCCCCGGCGACCACCGGCCTGGCCCTGGTCGCCCTCGCGGCCTGGGGCGTGGTCCTGGTCACCCGAGGTCTCGTACGCCGCCTGGTGGCCGCCCTCGCCGGCCTGGCCGGGATCGGCGTGATCGTCACCTTCTTCGGCCACGCCGGGATCGACGCGCTCGGCCGCGCCATCGACTCCGAGGTGGTCTGGGGCGAGACCGAGCACGCCACCACCCCCTGGCCCTACCTCGCGCTCCTCGGCGCGGTCCTGACCGTCGCAGCGGCCGTCGCCGCCGTACGTCTGGCTCCCTCGTGGCCCGAGATGGGCCGCAGGTACGACGCCCCGGCGGCCGCGAAGCCGGAGCAGAAGCCGTTGGAGGAACAGTCCACGATCGACGTCTGGAAGTCGTTGGACGAGGGTCGGGACCCGACAGCGGGAGATCAATGAATACACTGCAGCCAAGCAAAGTGAACTCGTAGAGGAGCATCGCATGTCCGCCAGCCACGGCAACACCCCGGCAGCCTGGATCGCAGTCGCGGTCGGCCTCCTCGGCTTCCTCATCGGTAGCGTCGCCATGATGCTCGACCCGATCAGCTGGTTCGTCTTCTGGGTCGGCGTGGCCGTCACCGTCGTCGGTGGCCTGCTCTTCATCGTGCTCTCCAAGCTCGGCTTCAACGTCGAGTCACACTGAGCCTGTGAGACAGCGAGGCCCCCGGCGGATCCGCCGGGGGCCTCGCTGATTCCTGAGTCGGTCTCAGTCGAGCCGTGCCTCAGTAGGTGCTGGTGCTACCGCTGAAGTCGAGCGCACCGGAGAGGTTCAGGATGACCCCGATGATGCCCAGGACGACGGCGACGATGCCGAGGATGAAGCCGGCGGTGGCCATGCCACGCCCGCTCTGCGCGCCGCCGGAGGCGTCGATCTCGTTCTGGGCCATCTTGCCCAGGATGATCGCCGGGATACCGGCGAAGAAGCCACAGCAGACACAACCGAGAATGCCGAGGACAAGTGCCCAGATCGCCTTCTTGTTGTTGCCCGCAGGCTGACCGGGCTGCCCGGGTGCCGGCGAACCGTACGGGGGCGGTGGCGGCGGCGGAGTTCCGTAGCTCATGTGTCTGACCTCCAAAGTCAGGCGAGATGGGTTGAGATGGAAGAAACTTAACGTTTCCCGCCCGCACTGTGGCGCCAAATCGGGCGTGTCACGGTTCGGGTGAGAGGCTTTGCACGTGGGTCATACCCAGAAACGAGAGGTTTAAACATGTCGGTGCTCGACAAGATCATCGACGGCGTACGTCTGGACCTGGCCCAGCGCCAGGAGACGGTGTCCGAGGCGGACCTGCGGGCCCGACTGGCCGACGTCGACGCGCCGCGCGACCCGATGCCGCACTTCCGTGCGGCGGGCAGCAGCGTGATCGCCGAGGTGAAGCGGAAGAGCCCCTCCAAGGGCGCTCTGGCCGACATCCCGGACCCGGCCGAGCTGGCCCAGAAGTACGCCGCCGGCGGTGCCGCCGCGATCTCGGTGCTCACCGAGGAACGCCGCTTCGGCGGGTCTCTCGACGACCTGCGCGCGGTGCGTGCAGCCGTCGAGACCCCGATCCTGCGCAAGGACTTCATCGTCGAGCCCTACCAGCTGCTGGAGGCCCGGGCGGCCGGCGCCGACTTGGCGCTGCTGATCGTGGCCGCGCTCGAGGACGAGACCCTGCGCAGCCTCCACGACTACGCGCGTGAGCTCGGGCTGACCGTGCTGGTCGAGACCCACGACGAGGCCGAGGTCGCCCGGGCGGTCGACCTCGGCGCCGAGCTGATCGGCGTCAACGCGCGCAACCTGAAGACTCTGGAGATCGACCAGGACGTCTTCGGACGGCTCGCGCCGCTCATCCCCGAGGACCGGGTGAAGGTCGCCGAGTCCGGCATCTTCACCGCCACCGACGTCAAGCGTCACGTCGCCGAAGGGGCCCGTGCGGTCCTGGTCGGCGAGGCGCTGGTCAAGCATGGCGACCCGCAAGGCACGGTCGCCGAGTTCACAGGAGTACGCGCATGACGACGCATATCCACGAGACGACCTCCTACGACGCCGACGAGTTCGGCTGGTTCGGTGGCGAGGCCGAGGGGTTCGGCGGCCGCTTCATGCCCGAGGCGCTGATGAAGGCGCTCATCGAGCTCGACGACGCCTGGCAGAGGGCGAAGGCCGACCCGGAGTTCGTGGCCGAGTTCGACGCGATCCTGCGCGACTACGCCAATCTGCCGAGCCCGCTCTACCACGCCACGAGGCTTTCGGAGCAGCTCGGCGTACGCGTCCTCCTCAAGCGCGAGGACCTCAACCACACCGGCGCCCACAAGATCCGCAACGTGCTCGGTCAGGCGCTGCTGACCAAGCGGATGGGCAAGACCCGGGTCATCGCCGAGACCGGCGCCGGCCAGCACGGGGTCGCCTCCGCGACCGCGGCCGCCTACTTCGGCCTCGACTGCACCGTCTACATGGGCAAGGTCGACACCGACCGCCAGGCGCTCAACGTGGCCCGGATGCGGCTGCTCGGCGCCGAGGTCGTCCCGGTGCCCTCCGGCAGCGGCACCCTCAAGGACGCCATCAACGAAGCCCTGCGCGACTGGGTGGCCAGCGTCGACCACACCGCCTACCTGTTCGGCACCGCCGCCGGTCCCCACCCGTTCCCGACCCTGGTGCGAGACATCGTGCGCGGCATCGGGGACGAGGCCCGGGCGCAGTCCATCGAGCAGTTCGGCGGTCTCCCGAACGCCGTCCTCGCCGCGGTCGGCGGCGGCTCCAACGCCATCGGCCTCTTCACCGCGTTCCTGGACGACGAGGACGTCGAGATCCACGGCTTCGAGGCCGGGGGAGACGGCTTCGAGACCGGCCGTCACGCCGCCACCATCCAGGCCAACGACCCGGGCGTGCTCCACGGCGCCCGCACCTACGTGCTCCAGGACGAGGACGGCCAGACCATCGAGTCCCACTCGATCTCCGCCGGTCTCGACTACCCCGGGGTCGGACCGCAACACGCCTGGCTGGCCAAGTCCGGCCGCGCCTCCTACACCTCGGTCACCGACAAGGAGGCGATGGACGCCTTCGCGCTGCTCTCGCGCTCGGAGGGCATCATCCCCGCGATCGAGTCGGCCCACGCGATCGCCGGCGCCATCAAGATCGCACCCGAGATCAAGGAGCGGCACGGCGAGGGCGCCACGATCCTGATCAACCTGTCCGGTCGCGGTGACAAGGACATGGGCACGGCCATCGATTACTTCGGGTTGGGCGACAGCAAGCAGGGAGAAGCACAGTGAGTACGTCGGTAGCGTTCGAGAAGGCGAAGGCCGAGAACCGCGCCGCCCTGGTCGGCTACCTGCCGGCGGGCTTCCCCACGGTCGAGGGATCGATCGATGCGCTGACCACGATGGTCGAGGCGGGCTGCGACATCATCGAGATCGGTCTGCCCTACTCCGACCCGGTCATGGACGGCCCCACGATCCAGGATGCGGTGCAGCAGGCGCTCGACGGTGGCGTACGTGTCGATGACGTGTTCCGCGTCGTCGAGGCCGTGGCCGCGACCGGGGTGCCGACCCTGGTGATGACCAGCTGGAACCCGATCGAGCGCCGTGGCGTGGACCGCTTCGCCCAGCAGCTGCAGGACGCCGGTGGCGCGGGCCTGATCACGCCCGACATCACCCCCGACTTCGCCCCGGAGTGGATCGAGGCCGCCGACGCCCGTGACCTCGACAAGGTCTTCCTGGTCGCGCCGAGCAGCACCGATGAGCGGATCGCGATGACCACGGCCCAGTGCCGCGGCTTCGTCTACGCCACCGCGGTCATGGGTGTCACCGGTGCCCGCGCCAAGACCTCCGACCTGGCCGCTCCGCTGGTCGCCCGCACGAAGAAGACCACCGATCTGCCCGTCGGCGTCGGCCTCGGGGTCAGCAACGGTGCCCAGGCGGCCGAGATGGCTGCGTACGCCGACGGCGTCATCGTCGGCTCCGCCTTCGTGCGTACGCTGCTGGACAACCGCTCCGACGAGCAGGCGGCGCTCAAGGCGCTGGCGAGCCTGACCGAGGACCTGGCCGCGGGAGTCCGCTCGCGTTGAGGTTCCTGGCTCTCCCTGTTCTGCTCGTCATCCTCGGAGTCCTCACCGGCTGCGGCGCCGCCGGGACCGGCCAGGCGCCGGCCTCGGCGATGACCGGGCAGGAGCACACTCCCTACCAGCTCTCCGACACCGCCCTGACCGACACCGAGGGCCGGCCGTTCTCGCTGGCCGAGGACGCCGACAGGCCGCTGACGCTGGTCTTCTACGGCTACACCAGCTGTCCCGACGAGTGCCCGCTGGTGATGTCGAGCCTGACCGCGGCGTTGACCCGTCTCGACGCCGCCGACCGGGAGAAGGTCGACGTCGTGTTCGTCACCACCGACCCGGCGCGCGACTCCCAGGAGGTCCTGCGCGAGTACCTGGACCGCTACGGCAAGGACTTCATCGGCCTCACCGGCGACCTGAAGGACATCGTCACCCTGGCCGAGTCGATGCGGCTCTACATAGGGGAGGCCGACCGGCTACCCAGCGGGGGCTACGATCTCGGAGTCCACGACACCCACGTCTCCGCAGTCACCGGGGGAGAGGCGAGGGTCGTGTGGTCGATGAACACCTCGCCCAAGCAGTTCGCCGACGACATCCACCACCTTCTTGAGGAAGTAAGCGCCGCATGATGCTCCCGATGTCCATCCCCAGTCCGGCCGAAGGCGTGCTCTGGCTCGGGCCGGTCCCGTTGCGCGGCTACGCCTTCGCGATCATCCTCGGCATCATCGTCGCCGTCTGGGTCTCCGAGCGGCGCTGGCAGGCCCGCGGCGGCCGCGCCGGCGACATCCAGGACATCGCGCTGTGGGCGGTGCCGTTCGGCCTGGTCGGCGGCCGGCTCTACCACGTCATCACCGACTGGCAGCTCTACTTCAGCGAGGGCGCCCACCCGATCGAGGCGCTCTACATCTGGCGCGGCGGTCTCGGCGTGTGGGGCGCGATCGCGCTCGGTGCCGTGGGCGCGATCATCGGCGCGAAGACCAAGGGCATCAAGATCATTCCGCTGCTGGACACCATCGCCCCGACCTGTCTGCTCGCCATGGGTATCGGCCGCTGGGGCAACTGGTTCAACCAGGAGCTCTACGGCAGGCCCACCGACCTGCCCTGGGGCCTGGAGATCGACCCGTCGCGCTTCCCCGACGGGCCCGGCCAGTTCCCGGCCGGCACCACCTTCCACCCGACGTTCCTCTACGAGTTCGGCTGGGACATCCTCGCCTTCTTCGTGATCGTCTACCTGCAGAAGAAGCTGCGCCTGGGCGGCGGCCGCGTCGTCGCTCTCTACGTGATGGCCTACTGCCTGGGCCGTGGCCTGATCGAAACCCTGCGCATCGACAACGTGCAGCTGGTCAACGTGCTCGGCCTGCGCTGGAGCGAGTGGATGTCGATCATCCTCTTCGTGCTCGCGGCTGCGTGGTGGACCTACGCCACCATCACCGGCCGGGGTATGGTCGAGGAGGAGGTCTACAGCGATCCTGCCAAGGCCCCGGCGAACGACGTCGATGACGACACCGAGAGCGAATCCGCCGACGACACCGACGGCGACGGAGCCGACAACGGGACCGACGAGGAATCCTCGACCAAGGCCTGATCAGGCGCAGATATTTGGCGCAACGTAGCGCCCGGCGGGAGGGTGTCCGCCGATAGACCCTCGTTCGCAACCTACGTGTGACACAGTGGTAACCTAGCCGCACTCGCGCGGGCCAACGCTGTCCCCTGCAGATTGCCAGCTACATCCCCGCAAGGGCGCGCGCACTCGTCGCAGACATCCCTCACTCCGGACCAGACTCGAAGCAGAGTCGGAATCCGGGGCTATTGGGCTGCGTCGGTCGGTGCGTGCCTGAGCCCGGACAGACGGGAGATCCCGGTGCCGTACGAGCACTCGTATCCATCCCCCCAGGGCCTCTACGACCCTCGGTTCGAGAAGGACGCCTGCGGCGTCGCCATGGTTGCGACGCTGACCGGCGTCGCCAGCCACGACATCGTGAAGCAGGGCATCCGTGCCCTGGTGAATCTCGACCACCGCGGCGCCGCCGGCGCCGAGACCAACTCTGGCGACGGCGCCGGGATCCTGCTGCAGGTCCCCGACGCGTTCCTGCGAGAGGTCGTGGACTTCGACCTTCCGGCCGAGCGTGCGTACGCCGTCGGCACCGCCTTCATCCCTGGCGATGCCGACCAGGTCGAGCGCACCGTGAAGATGGTCGAGGAGATCGCGACCGAGGAGGGCCTCGAGGTCCTCGGGTGGCGTGACGTACCGGTCAACCCCGACTCCCTCGGCGCCACCGCCAAGGCGGTCATGCCGACCTTCCGCCAGCTCTTCGTCGCCGGCGCCAAGCAGCGGGTCACGGGCCTGGCCCTGGAGCGGCTCTCCTTCTGCCTGCGCAAGCGCGCGGAGCGGGAGACCGACGTCTACTTCCCGTCGCTGTCGAGCCGCACCATCGTCTACAAGGGCATGCTGACCACGCCCCAGCTGGCCGAGGTGTTCCCCGACCTGGTCGACGAGCGGGTCGCCTCCGCGATCGCCGTCGTCCACAGCCGGTTCTCGACCAACACCTTCCCGAGCTGGCCGCTGAGCCACCCGTTCCGGTTCATCGCCCACAACGGCGAGATCAACACCGTCATGGGCAACCGCAACTGGATGAAGGCGCGCGAGTCGCTGCTCGAGTCCGAGCTCATCCCCGGCGACCTCGAGCGGCTCTACCCGATCTGCACCGAGGGCGCCTCCGACTCGGCCTCCTTCGACGAGGTCCTCGAGCTGCTCCACCTGGCCGGCCGCAGCCTGCCGCACGCCATGCTGATGATGATCCCGGAGGCGTGGGAGAAGCACGAGGAGATGGACCCCGCCCGCAAGGCGTTCTACGAGTTCCACTCCTCGCTGATGGAGCCCTGGGACGGCCCGGCGAGCGTCGTGTTCACCGACGGCACCCAGATCGGCGCGGTCCTCGACCGCAACGGCCTGCGTCCCTCCCGCTACTGGGTCACCGAGGACGGCCTGGTCGTGCTCGGCTCCGAGGCCGGCGTGCTCGACGACATCGACCCCGCCACCGTGGTCCGCAAGGGCCGCGTCCAGCCGGGCAAGATGTTCCTCGTCGACACCGCCGAGCACCGCATCATCGAGGACGACGAGATCAAGTCCGAGCTCGCCGCCGAGCACCCGTACGACGAGTGGCTCCACGCCGGTCTCGTACGCCTCGAGGACATCCCCGAGCGTGAGCACATCGTGCACACCCACGCCAGCGTGACCCGCCGCCAGCAGGTCTTCGGCTACACCGAGGAGGAGCTCCGGATTCTGCTCGCGCCGATGGCCAACACCGGCGCCGAGCCGATCGGCTCGATGGGCACCGACAGCCCGATCGCGGCGCTGAGCGACAAGCCGCGGATGCTGTTCGACTACTTCGCCCAGCTCTTCGCGCAGGTCACCAACCCGCCGCTGGACGCGATCCGCGAGGAGCTCGTCACCAGCCTCAACGGCACCATTGGCGCCGAGTCGAACCTGCTCAACCCGGGTCCGGCCTCGTGTCGTCAGATCGTGCTGCCGTTCCCGGTGATCTCCAACGACGACCTGGCCAAGATCCGTCACATCAACCGTGACGGCGACATGCCGGGCTTCCAGGTCCACATCGTCCGCGGCCTCTACGAGGTCGACGGCGGCGCGGAGGCTCTCCGCACCCGCCTGGACGAGATCTCCGCCGAGGTCTCCCAGGCGATCGAGGACGGTGCCCGCATCATCGTCCTCTCCGACCGCCACTCCACCCAGGAGATGGCGCCGATCCCGTCGCTGCTGCTCACCGGCGCCGTCCACCACCACCTGGTCCGCGAGCGCACCCGCTCGCAGGTCGGCCTGCTGATCGAGGCCGGAGACGTACGCGAGGTCCACCACGTCGCCCTGCTGATCGGCTACGGCGCCGCCGCGGTCAACCCCTACCTGGCGGTCGAGTCCGTCGAGGACCTCGCCTACGAGGGCTACTACGTGAAGGCCGACGCCGAGAAGGCGATGGCCAACACGATCAAGGCGCTCGGCAAGGGTGTCCTCAAGGTGATGTCGAAGATCGGCGTCTCCACGGTCGCCTCCTACACCGGCGCGCAGATCTTCGAGGCCGTCGGCCTGTCGAGGGAGGTCGTGGACCGCTACTTCACCGGCACCACCTCCAAGCTCGGCGGCATCGGCCTCGACGTGATCGCCGAGGAGGTCGCCAAGCGGCACGCCACCGCCTACCCGCGCGACGGCGTCGCCAACGCCCACCGCGCGCTGCCCATCGGCGGCGAGTACCAGTGGCGCCGCGAGGGCGAGCCGCACCTGTTCGACCCGGAGACCGTCTTCCGGCTCCAGCACGCCACCCGCAGCGGCCGCTACGACGTCTTCAAGCAGTACACCGACCGTGTCAACGAGCAGTCCGAGCGACTGATGACGCTGCGCGGGCTCTTCAAGCTCAAGAGCGCCGAGGAGCTGGGTCGCCAGAAGATCTCGATCGACGAGGTCGAGCCCGTCGAGGCGATCGTCAAGCGCTTCTCGACCGGCGCGATGTCGTACGGCTCGATCTCCAAGGAGGCTCACGAGACGCTCGCCGTCGCGATGAACATCCTCGGCGGCAAGTCCAACACCGGTGAGGGCGGCGAGGACCCGGATCGTCTCTACGACCCGAAGCGTCGCTCCTCGATCAAGCAGGTGGCCTCGGGACGCTTCGGCGTCACCAGCGAGTACCTCACCAACGCCGACGACATCCAGATCAAGATGGCCCAGGGTGCCAAGCCCGGCGAGGGCGGCCAGCTGCCCGGCCACAAGGTCTACCCGTGGGTGGCCAAGACGCGTCACTCGACGCCGGGCGTGGGTCTGATCTCGCCGCCGCCGCACCACGACATCTACTCCATCGAGGACCTGGCTCAGCTGATCCACGACCTCAAGAACGCCAACCCGAGCGCTCGCGTCCACGTGAAGCTCGTGGCCGAGGTCGGCGTCGGCACCGTCGCCGCGGGTGTCTCCAAGGCACACGCCGACGTGGTCCTGATCTCCGGTCACGACGGTGGCACGGGCGCGTCCCCGCTGACCAGCCTCAAGCACGCCGGTGGTCCCTGGGAGCTCGGTCTCGCCGAGGCGCAGCAGACGCTGCTCCTCAACGGTCTGCGCGACCGGATCGTGGTGCAGACCGACGGTCAGCTCAAGACCGGCCGGGACGTGGTCATCGCCGCGCTTCTCGGTGCCGAGGAGTTCGGCTTCGCCACCGCGCCGCTGGTCGTCTCCGGTTGCGTGATGATGCGGGTCTGCCACCTCGACACCTGCCCGGTCGGCGTCGCCACCCAGAACCCGGTCCTGCGGGAGCGGTTCACCGGCAAGGCGGAGTACGTCGTCAACTTCATGCGCTACATCGCCGAGGAGGTCCGCGAGCTCCTCGCCGAGCTCGGCTTCCGGAGCATCGACGAGGCCGTCGGCCACGCCGAGGCGCTCGACGCCCGTGATGCGATCGACCACTGGAAGGCCTCCGGGCTCGACCTGGCGCCGATCTTCACCCGGGTGGAGTCGCCGCAGCAGTTCTCCGACCAGGCCCTCCACAACACCAAGGGCCAGGACCACGGTCTGGAGAAGTCGCTCGACATCAACGAGCTGCTGCCGCTCGCGGCCCCGGCACTCGAGCGCGGCGAGCCTGTCCGCGCCCAGCTGCCGATCCGCAACGTCAACCGCACCGTCGGCACGATCCTCGGCCACGAGATCACCAAGCGCTACCGCGGCGCGGGCCTGCCCGAGGGCACGATCGACCTCACCTTCACCGGTTCGGCGGGCCAGTCCTTCGGCGCGTTCATCCCGAGCGGCCTGACGCTGCGTCTGGAGGGCGACGCCAACGACTACGTCGGCAAGGGCCTCTCCGGCGGCCGGGTGGTCATCCGCCCGGAGCGTACGGCCGGGTTCCGGGCCGAGGACCACATCATCGCCGGCAACACGCTGGCCTACGGCGCCACCAGCGGGCGGATCCACATCCGCGGTGGCGTGGGGGAGCGGGCTGCGGTCCGCAACTCCGGCGCCAGCATCGTCACCGAAGGTGTCGGTGACCACGGCTGCGAGTACATGACCGGTGGTCGTGTCGTCGTGCTCGGCCCGACCGGGCGCAACTTCGCCGCCGGCATGTCCGGCGGTATCGCCTGGGTCCTCGACTTCGAGAGCCAGCGGCTCAACGGCGAGCTGGTCGACGCGACGCCCGTCGAGGAGAAGTACGCCGCCGAGCTCGAGCAGCTCGTCCGCGACCACCTCGAGGAGACCGGCTCGGCCGTCGCCGAGGCGCTCCTGGCCGACTGGCCGAACTCATCGACCCGCTTCACGCAGGTCATGCCCAGTGACTACAAGCGCGTGCTCGAAGCCCAGGAGGAGGCCCTCGAGGAGGGTCTCAACGAGGACGAGGCAGCGCAGCGAATTATGGAGGTCCTCCATGGCTGACCCGAAGGGTTTTCTGAAGAACGGGCGTGAGGTCGCGACCCGGCGTCCCGTCGACGAGCGGGTCAAGGACTGGCACGAGGTCTACCCGGGCAAGATCGGCAAGACCCTGCTGCCGATCATCAACACCCAGGCCTCGCGCTGCATGGACTGCGGCATCCCGTTCTGCCACCAGGGCTGCCCGCTCGGCAACATCATCCCCGAGTGGAACGACCTGGTCTGGCGCAACGACTGGGAGGGCGCCTCGGAGCGTCTGCACGCGACCAACAACTTCCCCGAGTTCACCGGTCGTCTCTGCCCGGCTCCGTGCGAGTCGGCCTGCGTGCTGGGCATCAACCAGCCGGCGGTGACGATCAAGAACATCGAGGTCGCGATCATCGACAAGGCCTGGGACGCGGGCCACGTCAAGCCGCAGCCGCCCGAGTGGCTCTCCGGCAAGGCGGTCGCCGTGATCGGCTCCGGCCCCGCGGGGCTGGCCGCCGCCCAGCAGCTGACGCGCTCGGGCCACACCGTGGCCGTCTACGAGCGGGCCGACAAGATCGGCGGGCTGCTGCGTTACGGCATCCCCGAGTTCAAGATGGAGAAGTCGCAGGTCGACCAGCGCCTGGCGCAGATGCGCCGCGAGGGCACGGTCTTCCGTCCGGGCGTCGACGTCGGCACCGACATCACCGGCGCGCAGCTGCGGGACCGCTACGACGCCATCGTGCTGGCCAACGGCTCGACCGTCGGCCGCGACCTGCCGGTCCCCGGGCGTGAGCTCGCCGGGATCCACCAGGCGATGGAGTACCTGCCGCAGTCCAACCGGGCCTCGCTCGGTGAGGCGGTCCCCGACCAGATCCTGGCCGAGGGCAAGCACGTGGTCATCATCGGTGGCGGTGACACCGGCGCCGACTGCCTCGGCACCGCGATCCGCCAGGGCGCGGAGTCGATCACCCAGCTGGAGATCATGCCGCGTCCGCCGGAGGAGCGTCCCGAGGGTCAGCCGTGGCCGACGTACCCGATGACCTACCGGGTCGCCTCCGCGCACGAGGAGGGTGGCGAGCGGGTCTACGCGGTCTCCACCAAGGAGTTCCTCGGCACCGAGGACGGCCGCGTACGCGCCCTGAAGCTGGTCGAGGTCGAGTTCATCGACGGCAAGCTGACCGAGAAGGAGGGGACCGAGAAGGAGATCCCCGCCGACCTGGTGCTGCTGGCCATGGGCTTCACCGGCCCGGAGAAGGACGGTCTCCTCACCCAGCTGGGTGTGGAGTACGACGCTCGCGGCAACGTCGCCCGCGACGACTCCTTCGCCACCTCCGTCCCCGGCGTCTACGTCGCCGGCGACGCGGGTCGCGGACAGTCGCTGATCGTGTGGGCGATCGCCGAGGGCCGCGCCGCCGCGGCCGCGGTCGACACCTACCTGACCGGTTCGACCAACCTGCCCGCGCCGATCCGCCCGACGGACCGGCAGCTGATGGTCTGAGACCGACAGCCTGAGGCACAACGGCGTGCCGACCACTGGCCCGGCACCTCCCTTGCGGAGGTGTCGGGCCAGTCGGGTCTCAGCCATCGGATCGGAGGATCCGACAGAGTTCGTACACACTTGTGGCGACGAGTTTGTGGCACATGTGCCTTGCCCGGGCCCGCGGTGAGCCGCTAGCTGCCGGCGACCTCGCGTACGGCTCAGCGTGGAGGGACGACATCCGAGGCGGACCAGGGCGAGAACCTTGGATGAACGGCCTGATCAGGACATGGTCCCTGTGCTGGTTTGAACGATCCAGAGGGGTAGTCTGGGCTCCCGTGAGAAGAGCGAAGATCGTCTGTACCCTGGGACCCGCCGTCGGGACGGAGCGTCGCATCCGCGAGCTCGTCTACGCAGGCATGGACGTGGCCCGGATGAACATGAGCCACGGGTCCCACGACGACCACTCCAGCCACTACGCGCTGGTGCGGGAGGCGGCCTCTGCGAGCGGGCACAGCGTCGGCATCTTCGCCGACCTGCAGGGGCCCAAGATCCGCCTGGAGCGGTTCAAGGACGGCTCCGCGACACTGCGCCGTGGCCAGGCCTGGACGATCACCACGCGCGACGTGCAGGGTGACGACGAGATCTGCGGGACGACCTACAAGGGGCTTCCCGGTGACGTGAAGGTCGGCGACCCGATCCTGATCGACGACGGCAAGCTGCGCCTGCGGGTCACCGCGGTCGACGACACCGACGTCCACACCGAGGTGCTGGTCGGCGGGCCCGTCTCGAACAACAAGGGCATCAACCTGCCCGGTGTCGCCGTCTCCGTCCCGGCCCTGTCCGAGAAGGACGAGGAGGACCTCCGGTTCGCGCTCAAGCTCGGCGTCGACATGGTCGCGCTCAGCTTCGTACGCAACGCGAAGGACTACGAGGACGTACGCAAGATCATGGACGAGGAGGGGCGCGTCGTCCCGGTCATCGCCAAGATCGAGAAGCCGCAGGCGATCGACAACCTCGACGAGGTCATCGCCGCCTTCGACATGTTCATGGTGGCCCGTGGTGACCTCGGCGTGGAGTGCCCGCTCGAGGAGGTTCCGTTCCTGCAGAAGCGGATCATCGAGCTGGCCCGCCTCAACGCCAAGCCGGTCATCGTCGCCACCCAGATGCTCGACTCGATGATCTCCAACCCGGCGCCCACCCGCGCCGAGGCCAACGACGTCGCCAACGCCGTCCTCGACGGCGCCGACGCGGTGATGCTCTCCGCCGAGACGAGCGTGGGGGAGTATCCGATCCACACCGTCGAGACGATGGCCCGCATCATCTCCGCCACCGAGCGCCACGCCCTCTCCCGGGACAGCTCCGCCGCCGCCGAGCTCACCCGCATCGACTGGGACCCGCACACCCGCTCCGGCGTCATCGCCAAGGCCGCCGCCGAGGTCGCCGACCGGGTCGGCGCGAAGTATCTGGTCGCCTTCACCACCTCCGGTGACTCCGCCCGCCGCCTCTCCCGGCTGCGCGGCGCGATCCCGTTGCTCGCCTTCACCCCCTCCGATGCCGTACGCAGCCAGCTCGCGCTCAGCTGGGGCACCGAGACCTTCCGCACCGACGAGGTCGAGCACACCGACGAGATGGTCCGTCAGGTCGACGAGAACCTGCTCAAGCTCGGCCGCGTCGAGGAGGGCGAGCTCGTCGTCATCATCGCCGGCTCGCCTCCCGGCATCCCCGGCTCCACCAACGCCCTGCGCATCCACCGCATCGGCGACGCGATCAACGAGGTCGCGCCAGCGTACGAGCGCAAGGGCTAGCTCTTCGGGCCGATCAGTGCGTCGAGCGCCGCGACCGCCTCGCGGCGCGAGACGCTGATCGTCTTCCAGGAGGACCGGCGCCAGGGGATGCCGACCAGATCGAGCGCCCAGGTGCAGAGGTCGCGGATGTCATCGGAATGATTGACGAACTGCTATCGGCCGTACTCATAGCGCTTCTTCTCTCCTGCGACGACTCGGGTCGCCCAGTTGTTCACCCGACATCCGTCCGAGTGGAACAGTCCACGGAGGAACGGCCCGGGGTGAGCGGTCACGATCTCCTCCTGCCAGTCCTCCAGAGTGATCGTGCGCTCGTGTTTGCGGCCGGGGCCGTGCTGTGGGAAGAGGCAGGTCAAGTGCTGCCAGTTCAGTTGAACGTCCACACAGCCGGGCTTCCTGACGATGAATATTTTGCCGCCTGGCCTGATCCGGCCGAGTAGGTCGACCACGTCGTCGATGATCCGTGGATGGGCCAGGTCGCACGTGATCCGGAGGAAGTAGTAGCGCGCGGCTTTCGCGAGGTGGCCGTCGCCGAGGTAGAAGCCGAGAAGAGCCGCGTACGCCTCCTGGTCGATCGGCAGCGCGTCGCACCGCGGGCAGGCGCCGGGCCGGTTGCGCGGCTCGCAGTCCCTCCACTCGCGGATTGTGGATCTTGCGACACCTGTCGCGCGTGCCACCGCCGACAGCGAGTCGCCCTGCTGGAGGAGGGCGAGCGCCTTGGTGCGGACGTGAGCTGTGTACACGGTGGCAGTCTGCCTGCGACCACCGACAGCACGATGGAACGTGCGAACGAATCTGGTGCCCCGAGTCGGATTCGAACCGACACTATACGGTGTTTGAGACCGCCCTCTCTGCCGTTGGAGTACCGGGGCTCTCCGGCCCGCGGGCGGGCCTGGCATTCGCCAAACTTACCGGACCGTGGGCGGAATCACTGCACCGGGATGTACGTGCGATGGCCTAGTCTGTGCTCGTGACGGAGAGCAACCCCAGCAGCACCCCGGAGAGCCAGGCGCGGCGTACCGTCGTCATCGCGGAGGACGAGGTCCTGATCAGGATGGACCTCAAGGAGATGCTCACCGAGGAGGGTTACGACGTCGTCGGTGAGGCGGGCGACGGCAAGGCGGCGATCGAGCTCGCCACCGAGCACCGACCCGACCTGGTGATCCTCGACGTGAAGATGCCGGTGCTCGACGGGATCGCGGCGGCGGAGGCGATCGCACGCGACCGGATCGCCCCGGTCGTCATGCTGACCGCGTTCTCCCAGCGTGACCTGGTGGAGCGGGCCCGCGACGCGGGGGCCATGGCCTACCTCGTCAAGCCGTTCAACATCACCGACCTGGTGCCGGCGATCGAGCTGGCGGTGAGCCGCTTCCAGGAGCTCGCCCAGCTCGAGCGGGAGGTCGCCGGTCTGACCGACCGGCTGGAGACCCGCAAGGCGGTCGACCGGGCCAAGGGGATCCTGCAGGAGGGGCTCACGCTGAGCGAGCCCGAGGCTTTTCGGTGGATCCAGAAGACCGCGATGGACCTGCGGCTCTCGATGCGCCAGGTCGCCGAGGGCGTCATCGAGCACGGCGTCAGCGGGCCACGTACCTGAATCCGTGTAAACGGCACGTCACAGATCGGTTGCGGTCTCAGATGAGGGCCAACCTGTGGCTTGTTCGTGGGTGATGTCGGCCTAGACTGCCCGCGCGGATCCGGCCGACCAGCGTGTTCAGCTGGTGTCAGGATCCGTCTTTAGGACACAGAGGCAGGAGTACCCACGTGCGCAAGCGGCTCTACAGAGTCCTCATCGCGCTCATCGGTGCGCTGATGGTGCTGTTGGTAGGGGGCCCGGGTGCCGCACAGGCAACCGAGACCCCACCGCCGGACGCCACCGCGATCCAGGTGACGCTTCAGGACGAGGCCAACAAGGATGCCCAAGGCAATCCGAAACCGATCCCGGGAGTGACCCTCGAGGTCAGCAAGGACGGCAAGAAGGCCGGCGAGGGCGTCACCGACGACAAGGGCGTGGCGATCATCATCGTCGAGGAGCTCGGGAAATACACCGTGACCCTCGACGAGAAGACGCTCCCCGAGGGGACGGTCCTCGATGAGAACACCAAGGACGAGGCCACCGTCCAGGTACGTTTCCAGGGGCCCAACAACCGGGCCATCTTCCCGATCGGGGTCACCGCCGGTGAGCAGTCGAACTTCGGCAAGGACCTCGCCCAGAACCTGCGCGCGGGCATCGTGTTCTCCCTGGTCCTGTGCCTGGCCGCCCTCGGGTTCTCGCTGATCTTCGGCACGACAGGCCTGTCCAACTTCGCCCACGGCGAGATGCTCACCTTCGGTGCGCTGATGGCCTGGACCTTCGACCAGATCTTCAAGACCGGTGGCCTGGCCACGGTCTCGGTGATCCTCGCGGGCATCATCGCCGTCCTCCTCGGTGGCCTCGGCGGCTATGTGCAGGACAAGGTGCTGTGGGGCCCGCTGCGCCGGCGCGGCACCGGCCTGATCGCGATGATGATCGTCTCGATCGGCCTGGCGATCTTCCTGCGCTACCTGTTCCAGTACTTCTACGGCTCCTCGACCCGGTCGCTGTCGCAGTACAGCGGCCAGCAGCGTGAGCAGCACTGGTACTACCTCGGCCTCTCGCTCGCCGACCGCGAGGTCGTCATCGTGCTGATCTCGATCGTCACGATCACCGCGGTGTGCCTGTGGCTGGCCAAGAGCCGGATGGGCAAGGCGATGCGCGCGGTCTCGGACAACCCGGCACTGGCCGCGTCCTCGGGCCTGCGGGTCGACGGCATCATCACCAACGCGTGGGTGATCGGTGGCGCCCTGACCGCGATGTCCGGCGTCCTCTACGCGCTGCAGCTGCAGGTCAACAGCTTCATGGGCATGCGCATCCTGTTGGTCATCTTCGCCGCGGTCACCCTCGGTGGCCTCGGCACGATCTGGGGCGCGCTGGTCGGCTCCATGGTGATCGGCCTCGTCTATGAGCTCGGGCCGCTGTTCGGTGTGCCCACCTCGATCAAGGAAGTCGGCCCGCTGCTGATCATGATCGTGATCCTGCTGGTGCGGCCCCAGGGCATCCTGGGTCGCAAAGAGCGGCTCGGGTAGGAGAGACAATGGACATTCTCGAGATTCTCCGGGCGGGGCTGCAGCAGGCGCTGGGCCCGCAGGCGATCGTCTTCGCCCTGGCCGCCATCGGCCTCAACATCCACTTCGGCTACACCGGGCTGCTCAACTTCGGCCAGGCCGGGTTCGTCGCGGTGGGCGCCTACGGTCTGGCCGTCTCCGTGGTCACCTTCGGGGCGCCGTTCTGGCTCGGCATCATCATGGCGATCGTGGCGCCGCTGGTGCTCGCCGTGATCCTGGGTGTGCCGACGCTGCGTCTGCGCGCCGACTATCTGGCGATCGTCACGATCGCCGCGGCCGAGGTGCTGCGGTTCGTCTTCGGTGCGGTGGAGACCAAGGAGACCTTCGGTGGCTCCAACGGACTCAACGGCTACGCCAAGCCGTTCCAGGAGGCCAACCCCTACAGCAGCGGCATCGACCTGGGCATCATCTCCTTCGGGCGCAACGACCTGTGGTCGCTGACCGTCGGCTGGATCCTGGTCGCACTGTGCTGCGTGCTGGTGTGGGCGCTCATGCGCAGCCCGTGGGGCCGGGTGCTCCGCTCGATCCGTGAGGACGAGGACGCGGTCCGCTCGCTGGGCAAGAACGTGTTCGCGTACAAGATGCAGGCCCTCGCGATCGGTGGCGTCATCGGTGGCCTGGGCGGTATGTTCCTGGCGCTCAAGCAGGCCTCGGTCGTGCCGAGCGACTACTCGACGCTGATGACCTTCTACGCCTTCGCCGCGCTGCTTCTCGGTGGTGCTGCCCGGGTGATGGGCCCGGTCATCGGCTCGGTCCTGTTCTGGTTCCTGATCGCGGCGCTAGGCTCGTTCTTCAGCCAGTCCGCGGGTAAGGGCGGGTGGATCCCGACGGTGATCATGACCGACACCCAGGCCAGTGTGATCCGCTACATCATGCTGGGTCTGGCCATCATGCTGCTGATGATCTTCCGTCCCCAGGGGATCATCGGCGACCGTAGGGAGATCGCGATCGATGGACGCTGACATGACTGACCAGACGAGCAACGAGACGAACACCGAGGTGAGCAGGACCGGGCCGGCCGGCCTCGCCGGGGTGAGCACGGAGCCGGGCAGCAAGAAGCCCGACCCGATCATCGTCGCCGACGACATCACGCGTATGTTCGGCGGGCTCACGGCCGTCGACGTCGACCACGTCGAGATCCAGCGTGGTGCGATCACCGCACTGATCGGTCCCAACGGAGCCGGGAAGACGACGTTCTTCAACCTGCTGACCGGCTTCGACCAGCCCAACAGCGGATCGTGGAGCCTGGAGGGCAAGTCGCTCAAGGGCGTCGCCCCCTACAAGGTCGCCCGCCGCGGGATGGTGCGCACCTTCCAGCTCACCAAGGTGCTGGCCAAGCTCACCGTGATCGAGAACATGCGCCTGGGCGCCACCGGGCAGAAGGGTGAGCGGTTCTGGGCCGCGCCGTTCAAGTTCCTGTGGGGCAAGCAGGAGGACGACGTCACCAAGAAGGCCGACGACCTGCTCGCCAGGTTCATGCTCGACAAGAAGCGCGAGGACTTCGCCGGGTCGCTCTCCGGCGGCCAGCGCAAGCTGCTCGAGATGGCCCGCGCGCTCATGGTCGACCCGGAGGTGGTCATGCTCGACGAGCCGATGGCGGGTGTGAACCCGGCCCTGAAGCAGTCGCTGCTCGGCCACGTGAAGTCGCTGCGTGAAGAGGGCCGTACGGTCCTCTTCGTCGAGCACGACATGGACATGGTCCGCGACATCTCCGACTGGGTCATCGTGATGGCCCAGGGGAAGATCGTCGCCGAGGGCACCCCCGAGTCGGTCATGGCCGACCAGCGTGTCATCGACGCCTATCTCGGCGCCCACCACGACACCGACCTGAGCGAGCTCGACGAGGAGCGGCTCGAGGCCGAGGTCGAGGCCGAGCTGGCCCAAGAGGAGGACGCGAAGTGACTTCCACCGACGCGGAGAGGTTCCGCGAGAAGCACCTGAGCGAGGCCGAGGGCGCGGTGCTCCGCGCCGACGGGCTCATCGCCGGCTACCTTCCCGGGGTCAACATCCTCAACGACACCGACCTCTACTGTCAGCCCGGCGAGCTGGTCGGCATCATCGGCCCCAACGGGGCCGGCAAGTCGACCCTGCTCAAGGCGCTGTTCGGCCTGGTGAAGATCCACGAGGGCTCGGTGACGCTGGAGGGTGAGGACATCACCGGCAAGCGTGCCGACGAGCTGGTCAGCCGGGGGATCGGGTTCGTCCCGCAGACGAACAACGTCTTCCCGAGCCTGACCATCGAGGAGAACCTCGAGATGGGCTGCTACCAGGCCCCGAAGAAGTTCGCCGAACGGTTCGACTTCGTCACCGGGATCTTCCCGGCCCTCGGTGAGCGGCGCAAGCAGCGTGCCGGCGGGCTCTCCGGTGGTGAGCGTCAGATGGTCGCGATGGGGCGGGCGCTGATGATGGAGCCTTCGGTCCTGCTGCTGGACGAGCCCTCCGCGGGGCTCTCCCCGGTCTTGCAGGACGAGGTCTTCGTCCAGACCCGCAAGATCAACAAGGCCGGCGTCTCGGTCGTGATGGTCGAGCAGAACGCCCGCCGCTGCCTGCAGATCTGCGACCGTGGCTACGTGCTCGACCAGGGCCGCAACGCCTACACGGGTGCGGGGCGTGAGCTCGCCGACGACCCGAAGGTGATCGAGCTCTACCTCGGCACCCTGGGTGCCAAGGAGGACTGAGGAGCGCGAGGCTCCGCCGCCGAAGGCGGCCGGCGCCAGGGCGTACGTCCCGAAATGGCCAGGGCCCCGGAGCACATGCTCCGGGGCCCTGGCCGTTCGTGCTCAGGCGACGGTGTGCGAGCGGCGCTGGGAGCGCCGGGCGGCGAGCAGCTCGCCGACGGCGCTGGCCTGCTTCGGGCTGCGTTGCAGACGGGCGTGGTGGGGCAGGGCCCGGCCCAGGACGTTGAGCCGGGAGCGTACGACCGCGGTCGGGGCCACCCGCATGACAGCCTGGGCGCCGAGCCCGATCCGGGCGAGGAACCGGTTGCCGTCACGACCACCGGCGGAGGCCGCGGCCGCGATCGTCCTGATTCCGCGCTCCTCGGCGAAGGCGACGGCCGACTCCATCAGCATCCGGCCCACGCCACGGCGGCGGAAGCTGGGAACGACGTGGGGCGCGAAGATCTGCACCGTCGGCTCCAGGTTGAGCGGGCCGAAGGTCGTCGCGCGCAGATAGACCGCCCCGACGGGCTCGCTGCCGCACTCGGCGACCAGGAGGCGCTGGTCGGGGGAGTCGTCGGCGGCACGGATGATCGTCTCCAGGTCGCCCAGCTGCTCCTGGGCATCTGTCATCCGCAGGGAGTCCTGCCAGATGCCGAGAAGGAAGAGCGCGTCATCGGCTCGTGCCTCTCGCATCGTCACCGGCACCCTCATCGAGTCAGTCCTCCAAGGGTGCCGTGTCTACAGATCATCACAATTCCTCCACGATCGTGGCTGTTCCTGGGCGGAATCGGGTTTCCCGAGTGATCATGTCACCACGGCGCCGACTTTACGGAGCCGATGATGGCGGCAACCCAGGCAATGATGCCATGGGGGAGATGTAACGGATTGGTGAAAAGACAGGTCCCTCGGGTGATTCACCCTCCGAGCGTCTCTAATGTGTCTCCGCAAGGTCCGACGTGAGCCGGGCCAGCCCATACGAAAGAGGGACTAAGCAGTGAACTCATCATCCTCTACCTGGATGAAGCTGACCGCAGGCGTCGGCGCCTTGGCGCTCAGCTTCACCCTCGCCGCCTGCGGCGGCGAGACCGCTTCCGAGGAGCCGGAGAAGAAGGCCGCCGCCAAGGGCGACGGCACTCTCACCATCGGGCAGCTTCTCCCGCAGACCGGCAGCCTCGCGTTCCTCGGCCCGCCCGAGTTCGCCGGTTCCGACCTGGCGATCCAGGACATCAACGCCGCCGGCGGTGTGCTCGGCAAGGACGTCGTGTCCGTCGTAGCGGACTCCGGTGACACCACCTCCGCGATCGCTCCCACCGAGGCCGACAAGCTCATCGACGCCAAGTCCGACGTCATCGTCGGCACCGCGTCCTCGGGTGTGTCGATGACCGTGATCGACAAGATCATGTCGTCTGGCACCGTGATGTTCTCCCCGGCCAACACCTCGACCGAGTTCGACGAGGGCGACTTCTCGAAGCCGGACCTCTACTTCCGCACGGCTCCGTCCGACATCCTTCAGGGCGCCGTCATGGCCAACCTGCTGCTCGAGGACAAGCGCACCAACGTGGCGATCCTGGCCCGCCAGGACGCCTACGGTGAGACGCTCGCCGAGGAGGTCAAGGCCAACCTCGAGGGTGCCGGCTCCAAGGTCGCCACCACGGCGTTCTACTCCGAGGACGCCACCTCGTTCGACGCCCAGATCAACGAGGTCGCCGGCGCGGGTGCCGACGCGGTCGTCGTGATCGCCTTCGAGGAGACCAAGAAGCTCATCCCGCAGCTCATCGCCGCGGGTGCCGGTCCGGCCAAGCTGCCGACGTACTTCGTCGACGGCAACCTGTCGGACTACTCCAAGGACTTCACCAAGGGTGAGCTCAAGGGTGTCAAGGGCACCCTCCCGGGCGCCGAGACCGCGGGTGACTTCAAGGAGCAGCTGCTGAAGGTCAACCCGAAGCTGGCCGACTACTCCTACGCGGGTGAGTCCTACGACGCCACCATCGTCTCCGCGCTGGCCGCCGTCCAGGCTGACAGCGACGCCGGCGAGGCCATCGCCAAGGAGGTCGTCGACATCACCACCGGTGGTGAGAAGTGCGAGACGTACGCCGACTGCGTCAAGCTCATCGAGGACGGCAAGGACATCGACTACGACGGCAAGTCCGGTCCGATCGAGCTCGGCGAGACCGGTAGCCCGACGGCCGCGTCCATCGGTATCTACCAGTACAACGACAAGGCGACCTACGCCCCCGTCAAGTACATCGCCGGCGAGGTCTGAGCCTGTGACCCTGCGACGAAGTCGCAGGGTCACAACGCGAAGAGATCGAGCGAGCGTGCGGCTGAGCCTGCGAAGCCGCAACTGCGTGTCGAGATCCGGTCTCTGAGTAAGACCGACAACGAAGGGCCCCGGAACCAAGTTGATTCCGGGGCCCTTCGGCGTACATCCCTACTGCCCGACGCGCTCTGCGTCGATGAGCGCGCAGGTGATCCGCGAGGTGCAGACCCGCTTGCCGCGCTCGTCGGTGATCACGACCTCGTAGGCCGCGGAGGTGCGACCGAGATGGATCGCCGTGGCGGTGCCGGTGACGATGCCTGAGGTCGCCGACCGGTGGTGGGTGGCGTTGATGTCGACGCCGACCGCGAGCTTGCCCAGGGACGCGGCGTGCATGCCGGAGCCGGTGGACCCGAGCGTCTCGGCGAGCGCGACCGAGGCGCCACCGTGCAGCAGCCCGTACGGCTGGGTGTTGCCCTCGACCGGCATGGTGCCGACGACCTTCTCGGCGGAGATCTCCAGGATCTTGACGCCCATCTTGTCGTTGAGGCCGCCCATGCCATGGGGGAGCGAGGCGAAGAACCTCTCGCCGGCGGTCGTGTCGGTCGGCGAGACGGGCTGGTCGGTGGTCGATGCATCGGTCATGGATGCATCGTCGCATGTGCCGCGCGGGCTCGGAATGCGGGGGACGCGCGGGTCTCGACCCGCGGTCGCGCCGTTGTCGGTGGTCGTGGATAGAGTCGGACCGTGGCTGACGTGACGCGTGACCGACTGCTCCTTCTCGATGGGCACTCGCTGGCCTACCGGGCCTTCTTCGCCCTGCCGGTGGAGAACTTCTCGACCGTCACGGGTCAGAACACCAATGCCGTCTACGGCTTCACCTCGATGCTGGTCAACGTGCTGCGCGACGAGACCCCGACCCATGTCGCGGTCGCCTTCGACCTCTCGCGCCAGACGTTCCGGCTGGAGGAATACTCCGAATACAAGGCCAAGCGCAACAAGACCCCCGACGAGTTCAAGTCCCAGCTGCCGCTGATCCAGCGACTCCTCGACGCGCTGCACATCCGGCACCTGTCCCTCGCCGGCTACGAGGCCGACGACATCATCGCGACATTGGTGACCCAGGGGCTGGAGGCCGGGATGGAGGTGCTGATCCTCACCGGCGACCGCGACTCGCTGCAGCTGGTCACCGAGTCCTCGACCGTTCTCTACCCGATGCGTGGCGTCTCCGACCTGGCGCGGATGACGCCCGAGGCCGTCGAGGCGAAGTACGGGGTCCCGCCGCACCGCTACCCCGAGATCGCCGCGCTGGTGGGGGAGGACTCCGACAACCTGCCCGGGATCCCGGGCGTCGGCCCGAAGACCGCCGCGAAGTGGATCAACACCTACGACGGCCTCGACAACGTGATCACCCATGCCGACCAGATCAAGGGCAAGGCCGGTGACAACCTGCGCGCCCACCTCGGCGACGTGATGCGCAACCGGCGGCTCAACGCCCTGGTCCGAGACCTGACCCTGGAGATCGGTCCGGCCGACCTGGGGCGGGTCGAATGGGACCGGGCAGCCGCGCTGGAGCTCCTCGACGAGCTCGAGTTCCGTGGCGAGATCCGCACCCGGATCACCGACGTGCTCGCTCCCGAGGACGACGTCCCCGTCGACGAGAGCGGGTTCGCGCTGGACGGGGAGAAGCTTGTCCCCGGTGCCGTCGGAGCGTTCCTCGAGGAGCTCGGGGCCACGCCCGTCGGGGTGCATGTGCGCGGCACCTGGGGTTCCGGCACCGGCCGCGTGGACGGGTTCGGCTTCGCGACGCAGGAGCGGGCTGCGTACGTGGGGGTGGAGGAGCTGACCCCGGAGGACGAGGCCGCGCTGGCCGGCTGGCTCGCGGATCCCTCCAGGCCGAAGATCATGCACGACGCCAAGGGGCCCGAGCTGGCGATCGATGCCCACGGCTGGTCCTTGGGCGGGCTGGTCACCGACACGGCGCTGTCGGCCTACATCGTGGCGCCCGACCAGCGCTCCTACGACCTCGCCGACCTGACGCTGCGCTACCTCAAGCGTGAGCTCAAGCAGGAGGACGACGGCGGCCAGGAGTCGCTCTTCGGTGATGACGAGGTCGGTGGTGACGGTGTGGCCAGGACCTCGATGCTCTATGCCCGGGCCGTGGTCGACCTCGCCGTCGAGCTCGACTCGGCGGTCGAGGCCGCCGGCGGACACCGGCTGCTCTCCGAGGTGGAGCTGCCGCTGCTGCACCTGCTGGCGCGGATGGAGAAGACCGGCATCGCGGTCGACACCGAGCACCTCGACGCACTCGAGCGACACTTCGCCGGCCAGATGAAGCAGGCGGCCGACGAGGCCTACGGCGTGATCGGGAAGGAGATCAACCTCGGCTCGCCCAAGCAGCTGCAGGTGGTCCTCTTCGACGAGCTCGACATGCCGAAGACGAAGCGCACCAAGACCGGCTGGACCACCGACGCCGACGCGCTGCAGCAGCTCTACGTGAAGACCGAGCACCCGTTCCTCCTCGCCCTCCTGCGCCACCGCGACGTCACCCGGCTGCGGGTCACCATCGAGGGCCTGCTGAAGACCGTGCAGGACGACGGCCGGATCCACACCACGTTCAACCAGACCATCGCGGCCACCGGGCGGCTCTCCTCGACCGAGCCCAACCTGCAGAACATCCCGGTACGCACCGAGGAAGGCCGCGGGATCCGCAAGGGCTTCGTGGTGGGCGCCGGGTTCGAGTCCCTGATGACCGCCGACTATTCGCAGATCGAGATGCGGATCATGGCTCATCTGTCCGAGGACGAGCTGCTCATCGAGGCGTTCCGCTCCGGTCGCGACTTCCACTCGATCACCGCCGCCCGGGTCTTCGGCGTCGATCCCGACGCCGTCTCGGTCGAGCAGCGGGCCAAGATCAAGGCGATGAACTACGGCCTCGCCTACGGCCTGTCCGCCTTCGGCCTCTCCCAGCAGCTCGGGATCGAGCCGAGCGAGGCGCGCGGGCTGATGGAGGAGTACTTCGAGACCTTCGGCGGCATCCGCGACTACCTGCGCAGCCTGGTCGAGGAGGCCCGGCGCACCGGTTACACCGAGACCATCATGGGCCGCCGCCGCTACCTGCCCGACCTGCTCTCGGACAACCGTCAGCGGCGCGAGACCGCCGAGCGGATGGCGCTCAACGCCCCCATCCAGGGCTCGGCCGCCGACCTGATCAAGGTCGCCATGCTGCGGGTCCAGGCCGCCATCGACGAGGCCGGCCTCTCGTCCCGGATGCTCCTCCAGGTCCACGACGAGCTCGTCTTCGAGGTCGCCTCGGGGGAGCGGGAGGCGTTGGAAGGGCTCGTACGCGAGCAGATGGGCTCCGCCGCAGACCTCAACGTCCCGCTCGACGTCTCCGTCGGCACCGGCCTGTCCTGGCACGAAGCCGCCCACTGATTCGCCGAGGCGTCACGTACGTCGGCCGAGATGGCAGTTCTGGCGGGCTGAATCGGTAGTTGTGGGTGACGGGACTCTACTTTCGTCGCCCACAACTGCATTCTGGTCCGTAACGGCTGAAGCCGACGAGGCGTCACGTACGTCGGTCGAGAGGTCACCTGCGTCGGCCGAGGCGGCAGTTGTGGTGTACGAGATGGCAGTTCTGGCGGGCTGAATCGGTAGTTGTGGGCGACGAAACTCCACTCTCGTCGTCCTTACCGCCATCTCGGCCGACGTAAGTGACGTTTCGGCCGACGTAAGTGACGTCTCGGCACGCCAGAAGTGCACTCTCGGCCGACGCCGCTGACGTCTCGGCTGGGGTCAGGAGCGGTGAGGGGTCTGGCTGAGTCGCCAGAAGGTGACCGCCAGGAGGACGGCGGCGAGGGCGGCGTCGACGCTGAGCACGGCCCAGACGAGGCCTTCGACGGTGGTCTGCGTCGCGCCGAGGGCGAGTGCGGCGGCGACGGCGATCCAGAGAAGGTACGCCGAGAGCTGGCTGCGCCGGGCCAGGACCGAGTAGACGAGCAGTTGGAGCACGGACAGCACCATGCCGAGGATCGCGAAGACCCAGAGCAGGCCCTCGATCTCGGCGTAGTCGGGGCCGCCGATGAAGATCATCGCGAGCCAGGACAACAGCCACGAGCCGGCGATCGCGCACGCGCCGAGCCCGCCGACGAGCGCCAGGGACTTGACCAGCGCGGATCGGCGGCTGGCCTCGGCCGACATCGACGGGAAGGCGATGATCACCACGAACTGCGGTAGGAACAGCACCGCCTTGGTGAGGATCAGGCCACCGGCGTACAGGCCGGAGACGTGGTCGGAGAGCACGTTGCGCGCGATCAGGATGTCGACGTTGGAGAGCGCGAAGAAGCCGAGCAGCGCGAACGAGCCTTGGAGCATCTCGACGACGACGGGCTTCACCGGCCCGGGCTTCGCCTCGGTCTCGGCGCGACGTCGAAGCACCCACCATCCGACGATCGCCGGCGCGAACTGGGCCAGCGCGACACCGGCCATGGCGGCGCCCTCGGTGGGGCGGACCCACATCGCGGCGGTGGTGACGATGACCCGGGGGACGCCGAGAGCCAGATAGACCATCGACAGGCCGAGCCAACGCCGCTCGCCCTGCAGAACTCCGGCCTGACCACCCATGATCGTCAGCGGTACGGCACACACCGCGACCAGCAGGGCGGGGTAGATCGAGTCCAGCCGCAGCACCCGCCACACCAGCGGTGAGGCGGCGAGCATGACGACGCCGACGACGATGGCTGCCCGATAGGTCGCCCGCAGCACCGTCCGCTCGATCTCGCGCTCCTGGCCGGGCGTCTCGGTCACCCGCCGCGACGCTGTCGCCTGCATGCCGAGCTGGACCACGCCGACCACGAGGAGCAGCGACATCATCGACGCGACCCCGCCGTACTGTCCGGGGCCCAGGATCCGGGCGGCGATGATCTGGAAACCGTAGGTCGCGATGTTGGTGACCATGATGCAGACAGCGAGGAAGCTGCTGCTGCGGATGAGCGCGGACAGCCTGCGCCGGCGGGCGCTGGTCGGGCTGGCGGTCATCGTGGGCACTTGGAAAGCCTAGGGTGCGGCAGGTCACATGCCTGCACCGGCATCCGCCCAGGATCGGAACTCGATCGCCACAACTGAACTCTCGGCCGACGGAACTGACGTCTCGGCCGACGGAACTGACGTCTCGGCCGACGGAACTGACGTCTCGGCCGACGGAACTGACGTCTCGGCCGACGGGGGTGACGTCTCGGCTGGGTAGGGTTGCCGCGTGAGCGAGCGGGTGGTGCCTACGTTGTGGGCGGGCGCGCTCGCGGTGCTGATGCTGGGGCCGGCGCTGGGGTCGGGGTTCGTGCTCAGCTACGACATGGTGTGGGTGCCGGATCTCGCGCTGACCCGGGATGTGCTCGGGCTGGGATCGGGGTTGCCGCGGGCGGTGCCCTCGGACGCCGTCATCGCGGTGCTGGACGAGATCGTGCCGGGTACGGCGCTCCAGAAGCTCGTGCTGGTGGGGGCGCTGGTGCTCGCCGGCGCGGGCGCCGCGGAGCTGGTGCGTGAGCGCTCGCTCGCCGCGCGGCTGGCGGTGGTGAGCCTGACCGTGTGGAGCCCGTACGTCGCCGAGCGGTTGTGGATGGGTCACTGGCCGATGCTGCTGGCCTATGCCGCGGTGCCCTGGCTGGTGCTGGCCGGCCGTCGTCGGACGGCGGGGGAGCCCGGCCCGATCGGGCGCAGCCCGGCGTGGATGCTCCCGGTGCTGCTCGTCGGGAGCCTGAGCGCCAGCGCCGGGATCGTGTCGGCTGCCGCACTGCTCGCGACCGGCCTGCGCCGGGGCCGGCACCCGGTACGCCTGCTCGCGATGGTGGCCGCGGTCAACGCGCCCTGGCTGGTCACCGGTCTGGTTCACGCGGCGGAGGCGGCCGACGCCACCGGGTTCGAGGTCTTCGCGCTGCGAGGCGACGCCCTGCCCGCCCCGCTGGCAGCCCTCACGCTCGGCGGGATCTGGAACACCTCGGTGGTCCCCGCGAGCCGCGAGGACTGGCAGGCCTGGGTGGCCCTGGTGCTCCTGGTGGCGCTGGTCGCGGCCGGCCTGAGGCGGTGGTGGACCTCCGACAGCCAACGCGCCGCGATCCTGGCGCTGTGGGTGGCCGGGATGGCGGTCGCGGTCGTCGGCTGGGCCGCCCCGGCAGTGCTCGACGCACTGGCGCAGGACGTCCCCGGTCTCGCGCTGCTGAGGGACAGCAGCCGCCTGCTTCCCCTGTGCCTGCCGCTGCTCGTCATGACCGTCGGCACCGGGGTCGACGTGCTGCGTGAGCGGCTTCGCGGCACGGCACCGCGATGGGCCGCCGCGTTCGTCGTGGTCCTCGCCCCGATCGCCGTGCTCCCCGACGCCGCCTGGGGCCTCGCCGGGGGCATCGGCACGGCCGACTACCCCACATCGTGGCAACGTGCCGGCGCGGCGCTGGCCGAGGAGACGGCACCGGGGGACGTACTCGTCCTGCCCTGGTCCGCCTACCGGGCCCCGGCCTGGAACGGACATCGCCCGGTCCTCGACCCGCTGCCGAGGATGCTGCCCAGGGCGAGCGTGATCAACGGCGACCTCGTCATCGGCACGACCGAGATCGCGGGCGAGGACCCGCGTGCGGCCGCGGCCGCCGAGGCCCTGGCCGCACCGGACCCCGAGGCGCGGGCGGCCGAGCTGAGCCGCCTCGGGATCGCGTACGTCATCACCGACCGCACCGCGGGCGCAGCGCCGCAGGTGGCCGGCGAGACGGTCCAGGACGGCGGCGGTCTGCTCCTGCAGCGATTGCCGGGGGAGGCGACCCCGATGGCCGGGGACACGATCGGTCCGGTGACGCTGACGGCGGTGGTCCTGGCGTGGGTGGCGTACGGCCTGATCTGGCTCGCAGCCACAACATCAACAGTTCTGCTACTGATCAGTATTGTTCGCCGGCCGGCTGTTAGAGTTCGCCGCTAGGAGAGGGAGGTCACATATCCATGGGCAACATCATTGCCATCGTCGCCAGCATTCTTGTCGGCGGCGGAGTCGCCGCAGCGACCATCGTCGGAGTCGTCACCAGCAGCACGGACAACACCGTCGAGAATCCTCCGAGCGTCTCTGAGTCGACGGTTCAGTACGGCACCAACGACTGAGCACGACAAACTGAACGGGGCCCGGCGGTGATCCGCCGGGCCCCTTCTCCGTCCTCAGGACGACAGCTCAGTCCGCGCCGACCACGTGCCCCTGCAGAGCGGAGGCGAGCACGGCGTTGAAGTTGAGCTGGCTCTGCTCCCAGGTGTGCTTGCGCGCGTGCCAGCGGGCGCCCTCGGCCAGCTCCTTGCGGCGGATCTCGTCGCCGAGCAGGTGGTCGAGCGCGGCCACGAACCCGGCCTGGTCCTCGACCAGCACCCCGGACTCGCCGTCGTCGATCGACTCCGTCGTGCCGCCCGCGTCGCGGAAGGCGACGGTCGGGGTGCCGTGCTGCGCGGCCTCGGTGACGACCAGGCCCCAGCCCTCCTTCAGCGACGGTAGCGCCATCAGCCAGGAGCGCTCGTAGACGGCTTCCTTGTCCTCTTCCGAGACATGCCCCAGCATCTCGACGAAGTCCTCGGCCCCCACCCGGGAGACGTACGCAGCCAGCTCGTCGGCCCACCAGCCGCCGCCCACGATGCTCAGCCTCAGGTCCGGGTACGAGGCGCGCAGCGCCACCGCCGCGTCGACCGCGAGCTCGACCCGCTTGTGCGGCACGAGCCGCCCGACGACACAGATGGAGGGGTGCTCGGTCTTCGCCGGCCGGTCGCTCAGCGCCGGCGCGGCGCCGTTGTGCACGACCGCGACCCGGGCGGGGTCGACGCCGAGCGTGGCCAGCTCTGCCCGGGTGGCGCGGGAGACCGCGACGTACTGCTTGCGACGGTAGAGCCGCGGCGCGAGCCACGACTCGACCCACCAGCCGATCCGCCCGGACAGCCCGGGGTAGACGACCGGCCACTGTTCGCGGTGGACGTGGTGGACGAGCACGGTGACCGGCGCCCGGGTGCCGAGCGGGGTGAAGAACGGGAGCCCGTTCTGCACGTCGATGACGGCGTCGACGCGGCCGATCGGGCCCAGCCGGCCCAGCGCCAGCAGCAGCACGCCCCACAGATAGATGCTGAGCTTGCCGCCGCGGCGTACATAACGAATGCCGTCCCGCGACTCACGAGCGAGCGCACCCGGGTAGGCCGCGGTGAAGACCGTCACCCGCGCCCCGGCCTCGACCAGTCCGGCGGTGATCTGGTGAAGGTAGTGCTCGGCCCCACCGGCCTCAGGGTTCTCAGAATCGCGCCAGCTGAACACAGCCACATGGCCGCCGTTCAGCTGCGCTCCCTCGTTGGCGCGCAAAATACGGTGCTCCCCTGAATCTCGCAGTTCCCCGCTGCTGAGTGCTCCCTCCCCAGGGGCAACGCAGTTACTGGAGAGTAGGACATTTCGTGATCAAATGCACACCCGTTGGGGTAATCGGTTAGGGTTCCCGCCGTGCCGAACCTCCTCGACTCCCAGCGCGACGCCGCCGCCGGCAACGGCTGGAAGGCGACGCTGGGACGCTCCGTGCGTCTCTTCAGCGACTTCCGCGTCGAGCAGACCGATCCGGCACGCTTCTACACGGCGCTGGCGGCCGACTCGGTCGGCCAGCTGGCCCACTACACCGACGGCGAGACTCTCGAGGGCACCGTCCTGCTCGACGTCGGCGGCGGCCCGGGCTACTTCCGCGACGCCTTCATGAGGGCCGGCGCGACCTACCTCGCGCTCGACGCCGACGCGGGCGAGATGCAGGGTGCCGGGATCGTCGCGGAGGGCAGCATGCTGGGCGATGGCATGCGGCTGCCGGTCCGCACCGGCTCGGTCGACGCCTGCTACTCCTCCAACGTGCTCGAGCACGTCCCGACCCCGGCCGCCATGCTCGACGAGATGCTCCGGGTCACCAGGCCCGGCGGGGTCGTCTTCTGCTCCTACACGCTGTGGTGGGGCCCGTGGGGCGGCCACGAGACCAGCCCCTGGCACCTGCTCGGCGGTCGCTTCGCACGCCGCCGCTACCTGCGCAAGCACGGCCACGAGCCCAAGAACAGGTTCGGCGAGTCGATGTACGCCGCGACCGCCTCTGCCGGGCTGCGCTGGGCGCGCGCCCAGCGCAGGGCCGGCAACGCCGAGATCCTGGCTGCGGTCCCGCGCTACCACCCGGCGTGGGCGGCGTGGCTGATGCGGGTCCCGGTGGTGAGGGAGGTGCTCTCATGGAACCTCCTGCTCGTGCTGCGCAAGACGTGACCCCGGACCCTCCGAGTCCCACGTCAAGGCTGAGGATCGCGGCGTACGTCGCGATCCTGACCGCGATCACCTTCACCCAGGCCCCGGGCCGGATCGTCGCGGACACCAAGTTCGACCTGAGCGCCGACCCGTGGGCCTTCCTGGCCCGGGCGCTGAACATGTGGGACGCCCAGGGCGCCTTCGGCCAGGTACAGAACCAGGCGATCGGCTATCTGTGGCCGATGGGTCCGTTCTACGGGCTCGGCCAGCTGGCGCAGCTGCCGGAATGGGTGATCCAGCGGCTGTGGTGGGCGCTGCTGCTCAACCTGGCCTTCCTCGGTGTCTTGATGGTCGCCCGGGAGCTGCAGCTGGGGCGGCCGTGGGCGCAGGTCGCGGGTGCCGCCGCGTACGTCCTGACGCCACGGGTGATGACGATCCTGGGCGCCAACTCGGCCGAGCTGTGGCCGACCGCGGTCGCGCCGTGGGTGCTGCTCGCCGTCATCCGAGCCAGCGGCACCACCACGACGAAGGACCTGGTGCGCTGGTGCGCCGTGGCCGCACTCGCCGTCGCCTGCGCGGGCGGCGTCAACGCGACCGCGGTCTCGGCGGTGCTGGTCCCGGGCGTGGTCTTCCTGCTGACCAGGACCGGCGCCCGGCGATTCGCCGCGCTGGCGCTGTGGGGCGTGTTCACCGTCCTCGCCACCCTGTGGTGGACGATCCCGCTGGTGCTCCAGGGCCGCTACATCCCGCCCTTCCTCGACTACATCGAGACCGCCGCGGTGACCGCCTCGACGACCGGCCTGCTGCCGACGCTGCTCGGCACCTCCGACTGGGTCGCCTACGCCGACCCGATCTACTACCCGGCCGGACAGAGCCTGCACGCCACGCCCTACCTCGTCCTGGACGCGGCCGCCGTCGTCGCGATCGGGCTGGCCGGGCTGGCCGGGGTGGGCCGGGCACGCCGCCACCCGGAGACGAGGTTCCTCATCGGCTGCGTGCTGGCCGGCGTCGTCCTCGTCGGGATCGGCTACACCGGCGCGCTGGCCGGCTGGGGCGCCGAGGCCCGTCAGGACCTCGTCGACGGTGCCCTGGCCGCAGTGCGCAACAGCCACAAGTACGACGCCGTGCTCCGCCTCGGGCTCGCCGCCGGGGTCGTGCTCACCGTCGAGACCATCCTGTTCCGCGCGGAGCTCGCCCGAGCCTCGGCGACGAGCTCCAAGTCGGCGCAGTGGCTGCGCAGGGTGTTCGTCATCGCCGTGGTCGCCTCCCTGGCCGGCCTGGCGGTGCCCTGGGTCCGCGGCCAGGTGCCGCCACCCGGGTCGATCGAGAACGTGCCCAGCTTCTGGACCGACGCCGCCGACTACCTCTCCGAGAACGACGACGGCGGGGTGACGCTCGTGGTCCCGGCGGCCAGGTTCGGCGACTACCTGTGGGGCAGCACTCACGACGAGGTCCTGCAGCCGTACGCCGACTCCCGCTGGGCTGTACGCGGCGTGGTGCCGCTGGCCGAGCCCGGCAACGTCGTCTGGCTCGACCGGGTCACCGAGGAGATCGAGCGCGGCACCCCCAGCGCGGACCTCGCGCCGATGCTGGCCAAGGCCGGCGTGACCCGGCTGCTGGTGCGCAACGACCTGCACTGGGGCACCACCGGCGCCCCGCCGCCCTCGCTGGTGCACGCCACGCTCGCCCAGTCACCGGGGCTGACCCCGGAGGCGAGCTTCGGTGCCGAGTTCGGCAACACGACCTATCACCGCGAGAAGGGCACCCGCGTCCTCGTCGACGGGGGCCTGGCGGGGGAGTACCCGCCGATCGAGATCTACGAGGTCGACGGCGCCGAGTCCGGCGCGACCCTGATCCCCGCGCGCACGACCGTGATGGGCGACCCCGGCGAGCAGGCCAGCGGGGCACCGGCGGTGCTGACCGCCGACGACACCCGGTCCTCCGCCGAGGAGGCCGAGGAGCGGGCCGACGTCATCCTGACCGACGGCCAGCGGCGGCGTACGACCCTCTTCTCCGGTGTCCGCGCCAACTCCTCCGCGACCCGCACCGCCGAGGAGGGCGTGGACTCCGACAAGCCCGAGAGCTTCCACCGCTACCTGGACGACCAGGAGCGGTGGCAGAGCACCGTGGTCTGGCGCGGGGTCGAGGCCGTGGAGGCCTCCAGCTCGGCGGCGACCCCCGACGAGGTCCCGGTCGACCGCGGCCGGGCACCCGCGGCGGCCCTGGACGGCGACCCCGACACCGAGTGGCGCACCGAGACCGGATGGGGGCACAACCCCGAGGGTGCCTGGCTCCGGGTGCGGTTCGAGGACGAGACCGACCTCGGCAAGGTCACCATCACGCTGCCCGACAACGTCGTCGGGGTCGAGCGGCTCGAGCTCGTCGCCGGCGCCCAGATGCGCAAGGTCTACGCCCCGCAGCCGGGGGAGGAGGCGACGTACGACCTGACTGGGTTCAGCGCGCGCAACCTCACCATCACCGCTCGCGGAGCGACCGCGTACGGGCCGTGGGGGATCAGCGAGCTCGACATCGAAGGCGTCGACGCCCAGCGCCTGGTCGCGCTGCCCGAGCCGCCCGACGATGCCACGATCCGCAAGATCCGGCTCGGTCGCGACACCGACCGCAGCGGCTGCATCGACCAGGGCGGGGTGCTCTACTGCGAGCCGTTCCTGGCAGGCACCGGCGACGACGGCGACGACCTCGACCGGCTCGTCACCCTCACGCGCGGGCAGTCGTTCGACGTGACCGGGACCGTCTCGCTGCGTCGTGACCACGCCTACGCCGAGGCAGCCGCAGAGCTCGCCGGGATCGACATCACCGCCCCGAGCGGCGGTGACATCGCCCAGTCGGAGATCGCCATGGCCGACGGCGACGAGGGCACGTCGTGGCGGGCTCCGTCGACGGACCCGGCCGACATCACGCTCGAGCTGCCCGAGCGGCAGCGGATCAGGTCGCTGCGGCTCGTGGTCAACGACGCCGCCCCCGTCAGCGTACCCACCGAGGTCGAGGTCACCGACCTGCGCCGGCCCAAGCGCACCGTCACCCGCGAGGTCCGCGCGAACGGTGCCGTGGCGGTGCCGGGCGGCTGGCGTACCGACCGTCTCCGGATCCGGATCACCGAGACCGAAGCCGCCTACGACCAGCCCTCCAGCATGGCCGACGCGACCGAGCTGCCCGCCGGCATCTCCGAGCTGGAGGTCAACGACCGTCCGCTCGGCGACGGGACGCTCCGGGCCGGCTGCGCCGACGGGCCCCGCATCCGCGTGGGCGAGCGGGTGCTGCGTACGTCGGTCCACGGGTCGCTCTCCGACCTGCTGCGCGGCAGCGAGGTGCCGCTGAAGGTCTGCGGAACGGCCCCGATCAACCTGACCGCGGGGGAGAACACCCTGCTGGCCGACCCTGTGCAGGCGCTCCGTGTCGACAGCCTCGAGCTCAGCGCGGAGGTGATCGCGGACGCGGAGTCGCCCGAGGCGGTCGAGGTGGAGCGCGACGAGCGCGACGCCGCGGTCTCGGCGACGGTCTCTGCCGAGGCCTACGACCGGGTCCTCGTGCTCCCGCAGAACATCAACACCGGCGCCACCGCGACCCTGGACGGCAAGGCCCTGCGCGCCCAGCGGGTCGACGGCTGGCAGCAGGGCTGGATCGTGCCCGCCGGCACCGGGGGAGAGGTACGTTTCGGCTTCGCGCCCGAGGACACCTACCGTGCCGGGCTGCTCGCCGGCGCCGGCGGCGCGGCGCTGGTCCTGGCGCTCGCGCTGGTGACCTCATGGCGCCGTCGCGGCACCCCGCCCAGTCTCGAGCTGTTCCCCGAGGCCGCCCCGTGGCGCTGGTACGACGGTGGCGTGCTCGTCCTCGTCGCCGGTCTGCTCGCCGGCTGGTGGGGTGCCCTGGCCGCCGTGGTCGCCTGGCTGCTGCCGCGGGTGACGGGCCGCAGCCCGGGACTCGTACGCCTCCTGGCCGCCGGGTCCGGCGCGGCGCTGCTCGCCGGAGCCCTGGCCGTCGAGATCCTCCCGACCGCCTGGGACCTGCCCTGGGACCCGCCCGCCTGGACGGCTCAGGCGCTCTCGCTGGTCGCGGTCGTGCTGGTCACCGCGGCCGCCTCGGTGACACCGGGATCCGGGACGGAGTCGGGCCCCGGCCGCCGCTCGGGTCTGCGCCCGGAGGGACGCCAGCCGCGCAGCCGCATCACCCGGCGCTCGAAGAAGACGTAGGACAGCGCGGCGACCGGGATGGTGACCGCGACCGTCATCGCCAGGACCGTCCAGAAGCGGTCGTTGAAGGTGCCGAACCCGAGCAGCTCCATGCCCATCAGCAGCACGAACATGTGGATCGAGAAGACGCCGTAGGAGATCTCGCCCAGCGCGCTGGGCACGGGGCCGGACAGCCAGCGACGTACGGGCCCTTCGAGCTCGGGCCCGAAGACCAGCGGGAAGATGACGCACACCGCGACCGCGCCGTAGAGGACGCACTTGAGCGCCGACTCGGCCGGCGTCGGCGCGTCCACCAGCCCGGTCGGGCCGGTGATCGGGGTGCAGGCCGCGACGAAGAGCCCCAGCGCCAGCAGCCACCAGCCGGCCAGGTCGCGCGCGGCCGCGTCCAGCCGCGCCCGCATGCCCGGGTCGACCGAGCAGGCCGCGAGCGCGGTGCCGGCCAGGAACCACGGCAGGTAGGCCGGCAGCCACTCGGCCGCGAACGGCTGCTCGAACCAGGTCCGGGCGCCGGCGGCGAAGGCCACGCCACCGATCGAGAGCAGCAGCGAGCCGATCAGCACGCGGCGTACGTCCAGGCGGTTCCGCGGCGTCAGCAGCCGCACCACCAGCGGAAGCGCGAGGTAGAAGGCGACCTCGGTGCACAGGCTCCACATGTGCGCCAGGCCGTAGGCGTGGGTGTCCTGGGTGTAGATCTGGGTCAGGGTCAGGTTGGCGATCCAGCCACCGACGCCGACGTCGGAGTTCTCGGGCGCGGCGAGCAGGCAGACGGCCACGACGACCCAGTAGAGCGGCAGGATCCGCAGGGCCCGCTTCCACAGGTAGCGGCCGGTGCTCGGCGGCGCAACCCCGGCGGCGCTGGCCGCGAACCACGGCCTGGCCAGCAGGAACCCGGAGACCACGAAGAAGAGCGCCACGCCGAGGTCGAAGTGGGCGAGCATCGCCCCGGTCCACCCCTGCGGGTAGCGGCCGGTGTGGAACCCGACGTGGGTCAGCACCACCATCAGCGCCCCGACGGCGCGCAGCGCGTCGAGCGTGAGGAACCGGCGGTCCAGGTCGCTTCGCGCGGCCATCAGCCGTCCTCCTCAGGCCCCGAGATCGGGTCGCCGAACGGCACCACGCTGCCGACCTCGATGCCACCCAGGCACGGCTTCGACCCCGGCGTCAGGCTCTGGAACCCGATGGTGTCGAAGCGTCCCTCGCCGGTGCGCAGGTAGAGGCTGCGGAACCCGGGCTCGACGTCGACCTCGTAGGAGTGGTCGCCGGCGGTCACCCGCATCCGTCCCGCGTCCCTGTCGGCGGCCACATAGGCGATCCGGACCCACCACCCGGCGCCGTCGACGCCACCGTCCAGGCTCACCTGGAGGGGCGTCTGCCGTATCCGCAGAGGGCACTGGTCCAGACTCGGCGTCGGGTCGACAGCGCCGACCGAGCGTCGCTCGGGATCGACGGCGGCCGGGCGGATGTGGCCGTCCTCGTCGACCAGGTAGAGATTGTCCGTGCTGGCGCGGGGGAACGCCATCTTCTCCGAGAGCGGCCGCAGCACGCGGCTCACCTGGTTGTAGGGGTGGGACGCGCCCCAGACCATCCACTCCGGCACCGGCCCGTCTGCCATCGGCAGCGGTTCGTCGACCTCGGCGAGGTCGGCGCGGACGGTGTCGATGTAGCGCCGGGTGTTGTCGTCCGCGTGCCAGCCCTGGGCGTAGGAGTAGGACGAGAAGAGCCCCAGCGCCGTGACGATCGCGGCCGCGACGGCCACCCGCCTGGGGTCGTCGAGGAACGGCGAGGTACGCCTCGGGGTGAGCGTCTCCACCGCCCCGCGCAACGGCAGCGTGGCCAGCGCGAGCGCCATCGCGGTGACCGCGATCGTGTCGGTGAGGTAGCGGTAGGCGAGCGCGATGTCGGCGCCGACCCCGCCGGCCCGGATGGCGGTGATCAGCGCGATGTCGAGGACGAGGATGCCGCCGACCAGCCACCACGCCCGCAGCGCGATCGAGCGCGTGCGGGCGAGCTCGTAGGTCAGCAGCGCCAGCACCCCGACCGCGAGCACCGAGACCACCGCCCCGGGCTCGGCCCAGCCGGCAGAGTTGCCCTCCAGCCACGTCCAGCGCAGCGGCCCGCCGACCACGCCCGGCGCCCACGACTCGAACAGGAACCGCTGCGCGACCAGCGCGAACCCGTTGGCGTCGGAGGCTCCCGTGGCCTTCGACGATCCCGCGCCCAGCGCGAGGTAGGCGACCGCGGAGCCGATCGAGACGACCCCGTAGAGGAGCACGCCGGGCAGGTAACGGCCCAGGATCGTCCGCATCCGGGACAGGATGTCACCGGTGGCGAACCAGCCCAGCGCCAGCACGGCGTAGGGCCAGAACAGCAGCATCGCCTTCTCGCCGAAGGCGATGGCGGCCAGCGTGATGAGCATCGTCAGCAGGGCCCAGCCGAACCGCCGCGTACGCAGGTAGTTGAGGTGTGCCCACGACCCCCAGAAGATCGCAGCGAGGAACGGCAGCTGGGTGATCCCGGGACCCCAGGACAGGAAGGCCGGCAGGCTGATCGAGGAGAACAGGAACAGGGCCAGCGGCGGCAGGATCCCGCGCCGCTTCCCGAACGCGGAGCAGAGGAAGACCAGCGCGCCCAGGTTCGCGATCGCCTGCAGCACGAGCAGCTCGGCGGCCGGGTAGGCCCACGCGTAGGGGTCGAGCGAGAAGTTCCAGGCCGTCAGGGCGAACGCCCCCGGCATCAGGTGTCCGGCGAAGCCGTGGAAGAGCAGGTCGGCCGAGAGCCCGTCCGACATCAGCTTCGACATGAAGTTGGCGTCGTCGAAGCGGTACCACGAGCCGCTCAGCGCCCAGGCGCGGAAGGCGAGCTGGGCCACGATCAGGACGAGCGCGGTCGCGACGACATTCCTCGGAGTCGTCAGGAAGCCGTCGGCGGCGGGCGCGTCAGCAGGCCCGCCGGTGTGCCCGGCAGCGGTGGTGGTGGGGTCGGGAGTGGACACGAAGAGGAAGTGTCGCACAGCAGTTTGTGACCCGTTGCACACCTATCCGGGTATTGCTGCTACGGTTCGCGGATCGAGGGGGGAACTGAGGCCTTGGGAGGGGCAAAAACATGCGAAGAGTGATTGGTTACGTCTTCTTGCTGGTCGGCGCGTTTGCGCTGGTCGCGGCCGCGGTAGCGGGCTTCTGGGGTCGGGACGCCGCGGCGACCGTGCCGCTCAACGTCGACACCACGACCGTGCTGGACGGCACCGCCAGCGGCGCGCTGGCCAAGTCGGATACCCCAGTTCCGGTGAAGTACACCCGGACCACCGAGGCGGCGCCGAAGGACTCGACCGACGACGTGGTCGTCTTCATCGAGGCCGGCTGCATCGTGATCCAGGAGGACAACCCGCCGCCCTGCCTCGACCCCGAGCAGGACGAGCGCGCGGTGCTCGTGACCACCCGTGCCTACGCCATGGACCGCAAGACCTCCGAGGTCGTCGAGGACCAGGCCAAGTACGTCGGTGAGGAGCAGGCCGTCCCCGGGATGAAGGGCCTGGCCGGCAAGTTCCCGTTCGACACCCAGCGCCACGACTACGAGTACTGGGACGGCACCCTCGGCAGCACCATCGTCGCCACGTACGTCGACGACGTCGAGATCAAGGGTGTGAAGACCTACCAGTACGAGGTCAACGCGACCTCCGACGACGCGATCCTCTCGCCGGGCGACGACGAGGAGACCGACACCGAGGACGACGTCCGGGGCACCTACGAGGCCACCCAGACGATCTACGTCGAGCCCACCACCGGCTCCTACATCGACCAGAGCGCCACCCAGAAGATGGTCACCAGCAGCGGCCTGGTGCTCGTCGACGCCGAGATGAGCTACTCCGACAAGACCGTCTCCAAGAACGCCGAGGACGCCAAGGCCAACATCGCCCAGCTCAACCTGATCGGCACCTGGATCCCCGTCGGCGGCGTCGTCCTCGGTCTGATCTTCCTGCTGATCGGCCTGTGGCTGGTCCTGCGCGGTCGTAAGCCCAACGGTGGCTCCCACGCCGCCGCGGACGACCGCACGCTGGTCGACGCCTGAGCCTGCTACCCGCGACGAAGTCGCGGGTAGCAGGCTCAGGGATCGAGCGGGTCGAGATCCACCCACCAGTTACAGGTAGTCAGCGCCGAAGATCGCGGTCCCGGGGGTCAACAGCCCCCGGGTCCGAGACCAGCCACCCCAGACCCGCTCGTGGTCCTCGGGCCACTCCGGCTCGACCAGGTCGGTGATCCGGAACCCGGCACCGGCCAGCAACGAGACCCAGTCCCCGAGGGTGCGGTGGTGCTCGACGTACGACACCTCGCCGGTCTCGTCGTCGACCTCGACGTAGGGGGTGCGGTCCCAGTAGGACTGCGCGGCGATCAGGCCCTCGGGGCCGGGGTCGTCGGGGAACATCCACCGCGTCGGGTGGGTGATCGAGAACGCGAAGCGGCCGCCGGGTCGCAGGACGCGCGCGGTCTCGGCGAGCGCGTGGGCGATGTCGCTGACGAACTGCAGTGCTCCGAAGGAGCAGAAGACCACGTCGAAGGAGCCGTCGGCGAAGGGCAGGTCGGTCGCGGTGGCCTGCACGGCGGGGACGACCACGCCGGTCTGCTCGTCGAGGCGCCGGGAGTGCTGGAGCTGACGGCCCGACAGGTCCAGGCCGATCGCGCGTCCGCCCTGGGTGTTCACCCATCGGGAGCACTGACAGGCGCCGGAGCCGAGCTCGAGCACGTCCTTGCCGCTGACGTCGCCGAGGATGCCGAGGTCGGCCTCGGTCAGGCCCTCCGGGCCCCAGACGAACCCGGCCTCGCCGAGGAACGGTCCGTGGGTGGCCTGGTACTCGTCGGCGTACCTGTCCCAGTCGGGGCCGTTGGCGTGACGGGACTCGGCCTCACTGACCGTACGCCGCTCCGCTCTGACCACGGGGCCGATGGTGTCGATGGTTTCGATCGCGCCGAAGGGATCGATGGGCGCCTCCGGTCGAACGACCGGGCTGATGGCTTGGTCCACGTCTACAGGGTAGGCCCAGCGCGGTGACGCCGACAGTTGGACGGGGCCTGTGACGGGAGCGTAGGCTAAGAAACTGCGTCTGAAGTCTGCCCAGGTCCCAGACCTAGTGGACCTTGGCTTGCTACCTCGGCTGCCGGCTCACACCGGGTGACGAAGCCTGTTGTGCTGGTGCCGGCGAGGGGCTGCCGACCTGAGATCTCAGACGTGTGTGACCCGACGATATCTGTCCACCCAAGGAAACCACCTCCCTTATGACGAGCACGCTCAACATTCCTCTTCCCGACTACGACGCGCCCCAGGTCGCGATCAACGACATCGGGTCGGAAGAGGACTTCCTCGCCGCGATCGACGAGACCATCAAGTACTTCAACGACGGCGACATCGTGGACGGTGTCATCGTCAAGGTCGACCGGGACGAGGTCCTGCTCGACATCGGTTACAAGACCGAAGGTGTCATCCCGTCGCGCGAGCTCTCGATCAAGCACGACGTCGACCCGTCCGAGGTTGTCGAGGTCGGCGACAAGGTCGAGGCCCTGGTGCTCCAGAAGGAGGACAAGGAAGGCCGCCTGATCCTGTCCAAGAAGCGCGCGCAGTACGAGCGCGCCTGGGGCACGATCGAGCAGGTCAAGGAGGAGGACGGCGTCGTCGAGGGCGCGGTCATCGAGGTCGTCAAGGGTGGTCTCATCCTGGACATCGGCCTGCGTGGCTTCCTCCCGGCCTCCCTCGTCGAGATGCGTCGCGTCCGCGACCTGCAGCCCTACGTGGGTCAGACCCTCGAGGCCAAGATCATCGAGCTCGACAAGAACCGCAACAACGTGGTTCTTTCGCGCCGTGCCTGGCTCGAGCAGACCCAGTCCGAGGTTCGCCACGGCTTCCTGACCCAGCTCCAGAAGGGTCAGATCCGCAAGGGTGTCGTCTCCTCGATCGTCAACTTCGGTGCGTTCGTGGACCTCGGCGGCGTCGACGGTCTCGTCCACGTCTCGGAGCTGTCCTGGAAGCACATCGACCACCCGTCCGAGGTCGTCACCGTCGGTGACGAGGTCACCGTCGAGGTTCTCGACGTGGACATGGACCGCGAGCGTGTCTCCCTGTCGCTGAAGGCGACCCAGGAGGACCCGTGGCAGCACTTCGCCCGCACCCACCAGATCGGCCAGATCGTCCCGGGTAAGGTCACCAAGCTGGTGCCGTTCGGTTCGTTCGTCCGTGTCGAGGAGGGCATCGAGGGTCTGGTGCACATCTCCGAGCTGGCCGAGCGCCACGTGGAGATCCCCGAGCAGGTCGTCCAGGTCAACGACGACGTCATGGTCAAGATCATCGACATCGACCTCGAGCGTCGTCGCATCTCGCTCTCGCTCAAGCAGGCCAACGAGACGGTCACCTCGACCGACGTCGAGGAGTTCGACCCGACGCTCTACGGCATGCCGGCGACCTACGACGACCAGGGCAACTACATCTACCCCGAGGGCTTCGACCCGGAGACGGGCGAGTGGCTCGAGGGCTACGACGAGCAGCGCGCGAAGTGGGAGGAGCAGTACGCTCAGGCCCACGCCCGCTGGGAGGCCCACATCAAGCAGCAGCAGGAGGCCGCCGAGAAGGCTGCCGAGGCCGGCGAGGCCACCTCCTACTCCTCGGGTGGCTCGGTCGACGAGACCGTCTCCGAGGACGAGGGCGGCTCGCTCGCCTCCGACGAGGCACTGCAGGCTCTTCGCGAGAAGCTGACCGGCGGTCAGTGAACGCATGAGCTGATGCTCTGAAGCGCACGAATGCCCGGCCCCTTTCGAGGGGCCGGGCATTCGGCATTTTAGGGAAGCCTGGCAGCAGGCAAGAAGTCCGGGTCGACGGCGTGGGACCGGGGCGCGGCCTTGGGGCGGTCGGCGTGGACGGCGACGAACGTGGCGTACGCGGCGACGGCGAGCAGGGCGATGAGGACGATGAGTGCTGTGTTCATGGCAGTAATTCTTCGCTACCAGGTATTCCTGCCACATTGGCAGAAATGCCTAAGTTGCGCGATTTTCTGCCAACTGGCACCCTTCTGAGGTGCTTAGGAACGTGGCTGCGGTGATCTGGGACGGTGTCGCCCCCTTCGAGTTCGGAGTCGTGTGCGAGGCGTTCGGGCTCGACCGGCGCGACGACGGGGTGCCATTGCTCGAATTCGGTGTCTGCTCGCTCGAGCCCGGCTTGGTGCGCTCGAACCTGGGCTTCGGGATCGAGGCCACGTACGGTCTCGAACGGGCCGACGAGGCCGACCTGGTGTGCGTGCCGGCCATGCGCAGGGGCGACCCCGTGCCGCCGCGGGTGGCTGAGACGCTGCTGCGCGCCTATCAACGCGGTGCCCGGATCCTGACCGTCTGCGGCGGGGCGTTTGCACTGGGTGCGGCGGGTCTGCTCGACGGGCGTGAGTGCACCACCCACTGGAAGTACACCGACGAGCTCGCGGCGAGGTTCCCCGAGGCGAAGGTGGTGCCCGAGGTGCTCTACGTCGACACCGGGCAGATCATCACCAGCGCCGGCACCGCCGCCGGGCTGGACGCGTGCCTGCACATCTGGCGCCAGGAGTACGGCGCAGCGGTTGCCTCCGCCGTGGCCCGCCGCATGGTCGTGCCGCCCCAGCGCGACGGTGGTCAGGCGCAGTTCATCTCCCACCCCGTGCCAGAGGTCGACGCCGAGACGCTCGGACCCCTGCTGGCCTGGATCGTGGAGAACCTCCACGAAGACCTTGACGTGGACTCGCTTGCCCATCGAGTGCTGATGTCCTCGCGTACGTTCGCACGCAGGTTCCGCGCCGAGACCGGGGCGACTCCCTATGCCTGGATCACCGCCCAGCGGGTGCGTCGGGCCGAGGAGATGCTGGAGCGCACCGACCGCTCGGTGGAGTGGATCGCGGGCGAGGTCGGCTTCGGCAACGCCGCGGCGCTGCGCCACCACTTCACCCGGGTGCGCGGGCTCTCGCCGCAGGCCTATCGGCGCCGGTTCGCCTGTAGCGACGGCCTCGACTCTGCCATGCCCGCCTAGGCGCTGTGAAGCCCCGACGGCGGCCCCATTAGGTTGGGGCCATGCGCGTAGGACTCACCGGCGGGATCGCCTCGGGGAAGAGCACGGTGTCGGAGCTGCTGGCAGGGTTCGGGGCGGTGATCGTCGACTCGGACAAGATCGCCCGAGAGGTCGTCGAGCCGGGCACCGCGGGGCTCGCCCAGGTCGTGGCCGAGTTCGGGCCCTCGGTGCTGACCGAGTCCGGTGCGCTCGACCGGGCCAAGGTGGGTGAGATCGTCTTCGCCGACGAGGGCGCCCGTGAGCGGCTCAACGCGATCGTGCACCCGCTGGTCGGGGCGCGCTCCGTGGAGCTCGAGGAGGCCGGCCGAGAGGCCGGGAAGCTGGTCGTCAACGACATCCCGCTGCTGGTGGAGGTGGGCTACGCGCCCTTCTTCGACGAGGTGATCGTCGTCGACGTCCCGGTCGAGACCCAGGTCGAGCGGGCGATCGTCCGCGGCATGAGCGAGACCGATGCCCGCGCCCGGATCGCCGCGCAGGCCAGCCGCGAGGACCGGCTCGCCGCGGCGACGTACGTCATCGACAACACCGGCACCCTCGACGAGCTGCGGAAGCGGGTGCAGGAGATCTACGACGCACTCGCCGGAACGTGTTAATGGGTGGGGGTTGCTGACATACTCGGCCGCGTGACTGGGGGCAAGCACACCGATTCAGAGGATCAGCGGCGTCGTCCGAGGCGCTGGATGCGACCGGTGATCGCGGGGGCCGTGCTGGCCCTGGCGGCCGGCGCGGGGGCGGCGGCGGTGACCGTCGGGATGCCGACGCGGACCGACGTCGAGCCGGGCAGGCCGGCCGCTGCCACCACGAAGACCGACCCGAAGGACGACACCACGCCGCTGGCCTGGGGTCCGACGCGCGGAGAGCTGGCGACCGCCCGCGAGCTGGTCGCGGGCTGGAACGAGAAGCAGCTCGCCGGACAGGTGATCGTCGGCCGCTACCATGGCACCGATCCGGCCAAGGCCGCCAAGATGGTGCGCAAGCTCCACCTCGCCGGGGTCAGCGTGACCGGCGAGAACGTCGTCGACGAGGCCCAGGTGCGCGAGACCACCGCCGCGGTCTCCCGCGCGGTGGCGGCCGACGGCCGCACGTTCCCCGCGGTGATCGGCGTCGACCAGGAGGGTGGCGTCGTCTCCCACCTGCGCGGCGTGGCCACCGAGTTCCCCGAGTTCGCACGCACGGGGGACGCCATCGAGGCCAAGCCGCGCAAGGGAGTCACGGTCACGACCGAGGCGGCTCGGACGACCGCGCTCGAGCTGCGCGACCTGGGCTTCACCTGGGCGTTCGCGCCGGTCGCCGACGTGACCGTCGGCGCTGCCGATCCGACGATCGGCTCGCGCTCCCCGAGCGAGGACCCGAGGATCGCCGCGACGGCGGTCTCCGCGGCCGTGCAGGGCTACAACGCCGCCGGTCTGGTCTCCACCACCAAGCACTTCCCGGGCCACGGCGCGGTCACCGGTGACACCCACCTCGGGCTCCAGGAGCTCGACTTCGGGAAGAAGAAGCTCAAGCGCCGCGACCTGGTGCCGTTCGACGCCGCGGTGGACGCCGGCGCGCCGGCCGTGATGATCAGCCACGTCGACGTCAAGGCCGTGGCTCCGGGCAAGCCGGCCAGCATGGCGGCCCCCATCTACGACCTGCTCCGCGACGACCTCGGCTTCGAAGGCGTCGCCGTCACCGACTCGCTGGGCATGGGTGCCGTCACGACCACCACCAAGAAGCCCTCGGTGGCCGCCCTCGAGGCAGGCGCCGACCTGCTGCTGATGCCGGCCAACTCCAGGGCCGCCCACCGCAGCGTCGTCAAGGCTCTCCGTTCCGGCCGCCTCGACCACGCTCGCGTCGAGGACGCGGCCGCCAAGGTCGTGGCCATGCAGATGTGGCAGCAGCGCATCGCCGGCGCGGTGCCGGTGCCCGGTGACGTACGCGAGCAGGCGGAGCGGGCCTCGACGGCTCTCTCCGAGGCAGCCTCCGACGGCTGACACCCTCGCCGGCCGGTTCATGGCACCATCGGTGCATGAGCGTGGTGCTGCACGTCGACCTGGACCAGTTCATCGCGGCGGTGGAGGTGCTACGCAGGCCCGAGCTCGCCGGGAAGCCGGTGATCGTGGGCGGGCGCGGTGACCCGACCGAGCGGGCGGTGGTCTCGACGGCCTCCTACGAGGCTCGGGCGCACGGGGTGGGCTCCGGGATGCCGCTGCGGCTGGCGGTGCGCAAGTGCCCCGAGGCGGTGCTGCTGCCGGTCGACCACGCGGCCTACGACGACGCCTCCGCGGGCGTCATGGACACGCTGCGGTCGCTGGAGTGGGGCGGCGTACCGGTCCTGGTCGAGGTTCTCGGCTGGGACGAGGCGTTTCTCGGACCCGGCCCCGGCCACGGCGACCTCGGCGATCCGGCGGCCTTCGCCCAGGACGTACGCGACATCGTGCTCGAACGCACCCGGCTGCGCAGCGGCGTCGGGGTCGGTGACAACAAGCTGCAGGCGAAGCTCGCCACGGGGTTCGCCAAGCAGCGGGTCGACGGTGCCCTCGCGCGTGAGGCCGGGGCGGGCGGCCACGAGCCCGGTCCCGATGGCCAGCTGCGGGGGACCGGCGTCTACCGGATCACGAGGGACTCGTGGGACGCCGAGATGGGCCACCGTCCGACCGATGCGCTGTGGGGGATCGGGGCGAAGACCGCGAAGCGGCTCGCCGGGCTCGGGATCGAGACGGTCGCCGATCTGGGAGCGGCCTCGGCGGAGCGCCTGGCCGCCGAGATCGGCCCCACGACCGGCCCCTGGCTGCGTCGCCTGGGCCGGGGCGCCGACACCAGCCCCGTCGACCCCTCGCCTTGGGTCGCTCGCGGCCACGGCCACGAGGAGACCTTCCAGCAGGATCTCGTCGAGTGGCCCGACATCGTCGCCGCGACCCGCCGCCTGTGCGGTGAGTGCCTCGAGGACGTACTGAAGGAGGGCCGCCCGGTCACGCGGGTCGAGATCAAGGTCCGCCTCAAGCCGTTCTTCACCGTCACCCGTGGCCACAAGCTCCCCGAGCCCACCCTCGACCGTGATCGGCTCGCCGACGAGGCCGAGGCACTCCTCGAGCGCGTCGAGAAGGATCGCCCGATCCGCCTCATCGGCGTACGTCTGGAGATGGCCCCGCCGCCCGAAGGTTACTGACCGCCGAAACCGCAGTCATGGAGACCGAGTCAGCAGTTTTGGGCGACGAAACTCCACTTTCGTCGCC
>NZ_JBEYUV010000013.1:114151-130140 GCF_040643685.1 Nocardioides sp. NPDC047086 | reverse complement strand
TCGGCCTTTGGGGCGCCCAACTTCTGGTCCTTGCCCCCCCCCACAACTACAGATTCGACGTCCGGAACTACCGACTCGGCCGCCACATCTACCGACTCGGCGAGGGTCAGCCGGCGCAGGCTCCGGTATCGACGGCGGCGGTCTCGGTGCGCGCCTCACGGGCGATGTCGATGACCTGGTCGGTGGTGAGGGCGTAGCCGGTCTCGGAGTCGGTGACCGAGGCAGCGAAGACGACGCCGACGACGTCACCCTCGGAGTCGACGATGGGGCCGCCGGAGTTGCCGGGGCGGATGAGGCTGCGTACGGAATAGACGTCGCGAATGACGGTGCCGACGCCGTAGATGTCGGGCGAGCGGAGGCGCTGCTCGGCACGGATCCGACCGGGCTGTACGTCGAAGGGACCGTCCTGCGGATAGCCCAGGACAGCGATCGGGTCCTCGGCGCCGGCAGTGCGGTCGAACTCGAGGCGCTTGAGGTTGCCGCCGCCCTCGAACTTCAGGACCGCGATGTCGATCTCGGGGTCGTAGTGGACGACCTTGGCGTCGTTGGCTCCGTCACCGACGATGACGTTGGGGTCGTCGACGCCGGCGACGACGTGGGCGTTGGTCATCAGATAGCCGCGGCCGATGACGAACCCGGTGCCTTCGACACCCTTGCCGCACTCGTTGGCGCCGCGGATCTTGAGGACCGACTCGCCGGCGCGTACGACATCGGGATCGGTGAGCATCCGCCGCGGGCCCGGCCCGACCTCGACGATCCGCTCGCGGGCGAACGGCTCCAGGTAGCGCGGGAAGAACGAGGTGCCGACGACGTCGTTGAACGCGCTCAGTGCGCGGTCGGCGGGCGACGGCATGATCGAGTCGACCTTGGCCAGGATCGCCGAGCCACGCACCGCCGGCGTGAGCCCGTTGATCTGCGCTCCCGAGACGGCGACCCCGAGCGCCCACGCGACCACCAGCACGGCCGCAGCACTGAGCAACGCCCCTCCGAGCGCATCGACGATCCGGGCCGGCTGCCAGGTGATCTCGTCCCGCACGCGCACGCCGCCGTACTGCAGCACCGCCTGCCCGATCGACGCACAGGCGATCACGACGAACAGGGCGCCGAGCGAGACCCACAACGACGGAGCCGCGCTGCCGAGCAGCTTCGGTGCCAGCCAGATGCCGATGAAGCCACCGAGCAACAGTCCGCCGGTCGCGAAGGCGCCGGTGATGAAGCCCTGCCAGTAGCCGGAGAGCGCGTAGGCCCCGACGAGGATGATCAGGATCCAATCAAGAAAGTTCACGGCCGATTCCGTTCGCGTCCCTGCAGCATGTATTCGGGCAACTCCTTGATCGGGGCGTCCGGAATCTCCGTGATCCACCCGAGATAGGTGAAGAAGCGGCTGATGATTCCACCGGTGAAGCCCCAGAGGATGACATCCTTCTCCGGTCCGATCAAGAACGCGGGCATCAGCCATCCGCTGCGGCCAGGCGCGCCGACCTGAATCCGGTGGGCCGGGTCCATGAGATCCGACAGGGGCACCCGGTAGACGGCGTGCACCTCTTCGAGCGATCGGTTGGTGACCGGAGACGGCTCTCGCCACCACGCGATGATCGGCACCACCGCGTGGTTGGAGAAGGGGATCCACAGCGCCGGGAGGCGGCCGACCACGTCGACACCGGCAGGGTCGAGCCCGGTCTCCTCCCACGCCTCCCGCAGCGCCGCCTCCTCCGCCGTCTCGCCTGGATCGAGCCGGCCGCCGGGGAACGAGACCTGGCCGGGGTGCGACCGCATCGTGTGCGAGCGCTCGGTCAGCAACAGATCGGGACCCTCAGGCCCCTCACCGAAGAGCATCAGCACGGCCGACTCGCGTGCGCTACCGTCGGCCGGCGGCAGGAACTGGGAGATGTCCTCGCCCTGGATCTGCTGGGCCGCCTCGACGATCTCCTCGAACCACTCCGGTCGCGTGAAGTTCGGGCGGTTCGCTCGCCGGCGCTCGCTCACAGGGTGATCCCCAGCTTCTTCTCCACGAGCTCCTTGACCTGGTTCGCACTGGTCATGCCACCCATCTGCAGCAGCTCCACCTCGCCGGAGGAGGACAGGACGTACGTCGCCGGCACCGCGCGCGCCGTGAGCGGGCCACCCTGCAGATCACCGCCCGGATCGGCGTACATCGGGAAGGTCACCCCGCGTGAGATCGCCTCCTCGAGCGCGACCCCGGGGACGGTGTCCATGACGTCGATGCCGATCACCGGCACCTCGTCGCCGTAGGTCTCGTAGAAGCTCTGCAACGCAGGCATCTCCTCCTTGCAGGGCGCACAGAAGCCCTGGAAGAGGTTGATCACCATCGGTCCCTCGAACGACGCGAGGTCGGCGGACTCGCCACCGCCGAGGCAGGCCAGCTCGATCGACGGCAGCCCGCCCTCGCTCGCCGACCCCTCCTGGCAGGGCTCCACCTTCGATGCCTTCTTGGCCGCGACCATCTCCGCGGTGGCGACGTTCACCTTGGAGGAGGACGGCTTGTCCGCGAGCGGTGCGCCGGATTGCCCGCCCCCGCTCGAGGAGTCGGTGCCGCAGCCCGCCAGGACCGCCAGCAGCAGGGCGACTGCCGACGCGACCCGGGCTCGTCTCCCCAGGACACGAACCATCAGTTGCGGCCCTCCGTGCGGACCAGCTTGGCCGCGGCGACAGGGTCGGTCGGCCCCTCGCCGTACGCAGGGCACAGCTGTGACACCGGACAGGCGCCGCACGCCGGCTTCTGGGCGTGACAGATCCGCCGTCCGTGCCAGATCACGTGGTGCGACAGCATCGTCCAGTCCCGCTTCTCGAAGAGCGCACCGACCTCGTGCTCGACCTTGACCGGGTCCTTCTCGCTCGTCCATCCGAAGCGCCGCGAGAGGCGCCCGAAGTGCGTGTCGACGGTGATCCCCGGCTTGCCGAAGGCGTTGCCGAGCACCACGTTGGCCGTCTTGCGCCCGACACCGGGCAGCTTCACCAGCTGCTCCAGGCGCGAGGGCACCTCGCCGTCGTACTCCTCCACGAGGACGGCGCTGAGCTTCAGCAGCGCGTCGGTCTTGGCACGGAAGAAGCCGAGCGGCCCGACGAGCTGCTCCAGGTGCTCTCGGGGCGCGGCCGCCATCTCCTTCGCGGTCGGGTAGGCCGCGAACAGGGCGGGCGAGGCCAGGTTGACCCGCTTGTCCGTGGTCTGCGCGCTCAGCACGGTCACGACCAGGCACTCGAAGGGGTTGGTGAAGTCGAGCTCGGCCTTCGCATCGGGGTAGGTCTCACCGAGGATGCGGTCGATCCGACGGGCACGACGCACCAGACCCAGGCGCGTCTCAGTCGCAAACTTCTGGGCAGGCACGCAGCAAGGCTACGCGGCCCCACCGACAATGCCGATCCGGCCCGGAGGACGGCTACCACAAACACCGCTCAACACATGCACTTTCTGCCCTTATCGGTGGGTGATGTGCACTTGTGAGACGTTCCACAGATAGGATTCCCGGTGTAATACCCGCGGATGTGGGGAAAATCCAGGAGGAATGGCCGCAATGGACAACGACGTACTCCGTCAGGCACCGCTCTTCAGCGCACTCGATGACGAGTCGATGACGGCCCTGCACGCCTCGATGGCAGAGTCGAAGCTCCGCCGCGGGGAGGTGCTCTTTCACGAGGGCGACTCCGGCGACAAGCTGTACGTCGTGATCGACGGCAAGGTGAAGCTCGGCCGCACCTCGTCCGACGGCCGCGAGAACCTGCTCGCCATCATGGGCCCCGGCCAGATGTTCGGTGAGCTCTCGCTCTTCGACCCCGGCCCCCGCTCGGCCACCGTCACCGCGGTCACCGACTCCGCCTTCGCGAGCCTGTCGCACGAGGACCTCCTCAAGTGGCTCGAGGGCCGCCCCGTCGTCGCCCGCGGCCTGCTCGCCCAGCTGGCCGGCCGCCTCCGCAAGGCCAACGACGTCGTCGCCGACCTCGTCTTCTCCGACGTCCCCGGCCGCGTCGCCAAGGCCCTGCTCGACCTCGCCGACCGCTTCGGCCGCACCGCCGACGACGGCGTCCACGTCCACCACGACCTCACCCAGGAGGAGCTCGCCCAGCTCGTCGGCGCCTCCCGCGAGACGGTCAACAAGGCCCTGGCCGACTTCGCCAGCCGCGGCTGGCTCCGCCTCGAGCCGCGCAGCGTCGTCATCATGGACATCGAGCGCATGGCCCGCCGCGCCCGCTGACCTGGACGTCCAGAGCACGCACTGATTCGTGGTCAGCGCTCAGCCAGGTAGGCGAGCTGGGCGCGCACGGAGAGTTCCGCGGCACCCCAGAGGACCTGGTCGACGTCGGCGTACACGATCTCGACGATCGCCCGCGGGTCCGCGTCGGCCGGAGTGACGCCGAGGCCGGCCACAGCGTCGGCGACCTGGCCGAGACGCTCGCGGCGGTGGGCGATGTAGTAGTCGAGCGCGCCGAGAGCGTTGCCGATGACTGGGCCGTGGCCAGGCCAGACGCTGGCGACACCATGCTCGGATGCCAAGGCGTGGAGCCGGTCGAGCGAGTCAAGATAGGCGCCCAGCTCGCCGTCGGGGTGAGCGACCACCGTGGTCCCCCGACCGAGGACCGTGTCGCCGGTCAGGACCGCCCCATCACCCGGCAGCCAGAAGGACAGCGAGTCCGAGGTGTGCCCGGGAGTCCCGACGACACGGATCTCCAGGCCGTCGACCTCGATGACGTCACCGTCGCCGAGCCCCTCGGTGCCGAGCCGGTATTCAGGATCAAGAGCGCGTACGCCGGCCCCGACCCGCTCCGCGAAGGCCCGCGCCGCCTCGGAGTGGTCATAGTGATGATGGGTCAGCAGCACGGTCGCGACCTCGCCGGCTGCCTCCGCCACCGCGTCGAGATGCCCCTCGTCCAACGGACCGGGGTCGATCACGACCGACCGGCGCCCGCCGGGCTCGCGCAGGACCCAGGTGTTGGTGCCGTCGAGCGACATGATCCCGGGGTTGGGCGCGAGGATGCACCGACCGCGCTCGCCGAAAACCCCACCTGACCAGGATTCATTCATGAGCGTGCCCTTCCGGCGATGAGCGTGGCGTGCAGCGGCAACACCGACAGCGCGTGGCCGCCGTCGACCTCCGTGACAGCCGGGGTGAACATGGTCAGCTCGCGCTCCGCGGCGGCGGCGAGGACGGCGTCCTCGGAGCCGATCGAGGCGACCTCGAGACAGTTGAGGTAGGTCGGCGGCATCATCGCCAGCTCACCGGCCTCGACCTGGTCGACCGCCTCCGCGGCGCCGAGCCAGTGCACCGAGGAGGACTCCGTCGACACGTCGCGGGTCACCTGCCCCTCGGGCAGCCGGGCGACGAAGAACCAGGTCGCGAAGCGCTTCGGCTCGAAGACGGGCGTCGTCCAGGCCGCCCACGGCGCCAGCAGATCCGTACGCAGCACCAGCCCGCGCCGGGTCAGCATCTCGGTCAGCGACAGCGAGCGCGCCTCCAGCGCGGCTCGGTCGGCCTCCCAGTCCGAGCCCGAGACGTCGTCGACGACGGCGTCGGCCGAAGTCCCCGCGAGCAGCACGCCGCTCTCCTCGAACGTCTCCCGCACCGCCGCGGCGACCAGCGCCCGCGCCCGGGACTCCTCGACGTCGAGCCTGCGTGCCCACTCACCGGCCGAGGGCCCGGCCCAGCAGGAGTCGGGCAGGTCGGCGTCGCGTACGTCCACGCCACCGCCGGGGAAGACGGCCATCCCGGCGGCGAACCCCATCGTCAGCTGCCGACGGAGCAGATAGACCTCCGGGCCTGAGGAGGCGTCGGAGCCCGGCCGCAGCAGCAGCACCGTTGCCGCGTCGCGCGGCTCGACCGGGGTGCGTACGCCCTGGGCGTACTCCCCGGCCAACGCCACGATGTCGTCACCAAGCCGGACTGGAGGGATCGGGATGCGCACGTTCGTCACTGTAGCGACGGGCGGTCGCGTCGTACGCTCCAACTTGGTAGGTCTCGACCCGCGGTCACGGCTTCGCAAGCTCAGCCGTGCGCTCGCTCGACCTCTTCGCGTTGCTCCTCGGCTCGCTACGCTCGCCGAGTCGCAGGCTCAGACCTCGACGACGATCTCCACCTCGACCGGAGCGTCGAGCGGCAGAACCGGCACACCGACGGCGGAACGCGCGTGCCGGCCGGCCTCGCCGAAGACCTTCCCGAGCAGCTCCGAGGCACCGTTGGCGACGCCCGGCTGGCCGGTGAAGTCGGGGGTGGAGGCGACGAAGCACAGCACCTTCACGATGCGCTTGACCTGCGCGAGGTCACCGATCTCGGCCTTGACCGCGGCCAGGGCGTTGAGCGCGCACTGCTGCGCCGCGGCGTAGCCGTCCTCGGCCGACACGTCACCGCCGACCTTGCCGACGGAGAGCAGCGCGCCGTCCTTCATCGGAAGCTGGCCCGAGGTGAACACGTGGTTGCCCGAGCGGACCGCCGGAATGTAGGCAGCCACCGGCGGCACGACGTCCGGCACGCTCAGGCCGAGCTCGGCGAGGACCTCCTCGGGCCCGCTCACTCCGAGACCGCCCGCTTGAAGAAGCCGACGTAGTTGCCGGTGCCGTTGTCGAGGATGGAGACGAGCTCCCACCCGTCGGCACCGAAGTTGTTGAGGATCTGCGCCGCAGCGTGGTTGAGGATCGGCGCTACCTGGTACTCCCACTTGGTCATGTCGGCACCCTACTTCGCGGACCCGCAGACGGGTTTCTCGGCGAGAAGGTTTGACCTTCCAACCATGCATCCGGGCCACTATCGTCGGGTCCGTGACTTCCACAGAGCAGCTGAAGGCGTACGTCGACACCTGGTGGTCCTCCGTCCAGGACCTCCTCGCGCTCCTGGAGGAGCTCTCCGAGCCGGACTGGGACCAGCCCACCGACCTCCCCGGCTGGGACGTACGCGCCATCGCCTCTCACGTCGCACACCTGGAGGGCCTCACCGCCGGCGCACCCCGCGAGGACGTCTCCGTGCCGGAGTCCGCCCACATCAAGTCGCCGATGGGCCAGTTCACCGAGATCGGCGTGATCACCCGCCGCGACGCCTCGCCCGAGAGCATCATCGACGAGATCCGCCGCTACACCGCCGTACGCCATGACGAGCTGCTCGCCTCGCCGCCCGAGGACCCCGCGGCGCCCGCGCCCGGCGTCTTCGGCGCGATCGGGTGGACCACCGGCAAGCTGCTCCGCAACCGGCCGCTCGACCTCTGGCTGCACGAGCAGGACATCCGCCGCGCCACCGGCCGCCCCGGCAACCTCGACAGCCCCGGCGCCCTCCACACCGCCGACTACCTCCTCGAAGGCGTCGGCTTCGTGCTCGCCAAGAAGGCCGGTGGCACCCCCGGCTCCACGGTCGTCGTCGAGGTCGAGGGCCACGATCCGTACACCTTCACCGTCACCAAGGAGGGCAAGGGCGTCCCGCAGGCCGACCCGGTGGCCGACCCCACCGTCACCCTCTCCACCGACCGCGAGACGTACGTCCTCCTGGCCGGTGGCCGCGCCTCCGCCGACCCTGCCAAGGTGAGGATCACCGGCGAGGCCACCCTCGGCACCAAGATCGTCGAGAACCTCAACATCACCCCGTGAGTTGTGAATCTGAGAGTGATCGATAGGTCACTCTCGGGTTCACAACCTCCTCAGCCCGGATAAAGTCGGCGCATGAGCTCCGACTGGCCACACGTGCAGCTGCATGTGGTGACCGGCAAGGGCGGCACGGGCAAGTCGACGGTGGCTGCGGCTCTGGCGCTCGGGCTGGCCTCCCACGGGAAGAACGTCCTGCTGTGCGAGGTCGAGGGCCGCCAGGGGGTGGCCCGGATGTTCGACGTCGACCCGCTGCCCTACGCCGAGACCCGCATCGCGACCGGACTGCGGATGCGGTCGCGGTCCGGCGCCGACGCCGAACCCGGCAACGTCTACGCCCTGCACATCGCCCCCGAGGAAGCCCTCCTCGAATACCTCAAGATGTACTACAAGCTCGGCCCGGCCGGCCGCGCCCTCGACCGGTTCGGCGTGATCGAGTTCGCCACCACGATCGCCCCCGGCGTCCGGGACGTACTCCTCACCGGCAAGCTCTTCGAGGCCGTCCAGCGCAACAGCCGCAACAAGGGTGCGCGGACCTACGACGCCGTCGTGCTCGACGCTCCCCCCACCGGCCGGATCACGTCCTTCCTCAACGTCTCCGAGTCGGTGGCCGGCCTGGCCAAGGTCGGCCCGATCAAGAACCAGGCCGACACGATGATGACCCTGTTCCGCTCCCGCCGCACCGCGGTCCACCTGGTCACCCTGCTCGAGGAGATGCCGGTCCAGGAGACCGCCGACGGCATCAGCGAGCTGCGCGCCGCCGGGCTCCCGGTCGGCGGCGTCATCGTCAACCAGGTGCGCCCCCGCGACCTCCCCGACGAGTCGCTAGCTCCCGCTCTGGCCGGCACCCTCGACAGCGAGACGATCGCCGAGGACCTCAAGCGTGCCGGCGTCGAACCCGACCCCGCCCTGATCTCCGCCCTCGCCGATGAGGCGAAGGAGTACGCCGAGCGCCGCGCCCTCGAGGACGCCCAGCGTGACCTCGTCGCCGGCCTCGGGGTCCCGACCTACGAGCTCGACCGGATCGCCGGCGGGATCGACATCGGCGGGCTCTACGAGCTCGCTGCCGAGCTGAAGGATCAGGGGCTGGCATGACGTCACATCCACGTGTCGGCCCGCTGGCTGCCCACGCCGATCACACCCGCGCCCTCGAGGTCGACCGGCTGCTCGACGACCTCGACACCCACATCATCGTCTGCTGCGGCAGCGGCGGCGTAGGCAAGACGACGACCTCGGCGGCGCTCGCGCTCCGAGCGGCCGAGCGCGGACGCAAGGTGGTGGTGCTGACGATCGATCCCGCGCGACGCCTCGCCCAGTCGATGGGCATCGAGCGGCTCGACAACACGCCTCGCCCCGTTCCCGGGGTCGGCCCCGGCCGGCTCGACGCGATGATGCTCGACATGAAGCGCACCTTCGACGAGGTGGTCGAGTCCCAGGCCAGCCCCGAGAAGGCGCAGCAGATCCTCAACAACCAGTTCTACGTCGCGTTGAGCTCCAGCTTCGCGGGCACGCAGGAATACATGGCGATGGAGAAGCTCGGCCAGCTCTACCGCGACTCCTTCGCCCACAACGGCGGCAACGGCGACTACGACCTGATCGTCGTCGACACGCCCCCGAGCCGGAGCGCCCTGGACTTCCTCGATGCCCCCGAGCGTCTCTCCAGCTTCCTCGACGGGCGCTTCCTGCGCCTGATGCTGGCCCCCGCCAAGGGTCCGGTCCGCCTCATGTCGGCCGGGATCAACATCGTCACCAACGCCCTCAAGAAGGTGCTCGGCGGGCAGATGCTCACCGACCTGCAGACATTCGTGACCGCGCTCGACACCGTCTTCGGTGGTTTCCGGCAACGGGCCCAGGAGACGTACGCACTGCTTCAGGCCGACGAGACCGCCTTCCTCGTCATCGCGGCCCCCGAGCCCGATGCCCTCCGCGAGGCCGCCTACTTCGTCGAGCGCCTCTCCGGTGACCGGATGCCGCTCCAGGGCCTGGTGATCAACCGGGCCACCCTGCCCGACGACGCCTCGCTGACCGCGGCCGCGGCCGGGGCCGCCTCGGAACGTCTCCCCGACGCAGCCCTCACCGCCGGGCTGCTGCGGCTCCATGCCGACCGCGCCCTGCTGGTCGAGCGTCAGGACCAGCTGCGCGAACGCTTCGCGGTCGCCCATCCCCAGGTGCCGACCGCCGTCGTGCCGGCGCTGCCCGGTGACGTACACGATCTCGACGGGCTCCGTGAGATCGGCCGCCTGCTGGCCCAGGGCTGAGCACCTGGAAACGACGTCGAGCCAGGACGTACGTCACGTACGTCCTGGCTCAGACCAAGATCTTCAGCGATCCACTCGAGTAGGGGACGAGTGATCACTCCACCGAGGCACGGGTGCGCGCGGCCTCGAGCACGGCGCGCCAAGAGGCGTTCGGGCTGCGTCGGAGCAGCGCCCGACGCTCGCGCTCGGTCATCCCGCCCCAGACACCCCACTCGATCTGGTTGTCGAGCGCCTCGGCGAGGCACTCGGTGCGGACGACGCAGCCGGAGCAGACCATCTTGGCCTTGTTCTGCTCGGCTCCGCGCACGAAGAGCTCGTCGGGCTCGTTCTCACGACAAGCAGCCTGCAGCGACCATTCATCAACCCACATTGTGTGCCATCCCTTCGTCAGAGCGCTTCGCCCTCCCCAAATGACGGCGTGGGCGCCCGTGCGGACTAAAGGTTAAGGACCCGAGCCTGTCGAGTGACACACCCTTCTGACCCAAAGTACGTAGTCCTAAATGACTAGGAGGGGTCCTAGGACCCCTTTCCGACCTCCCTGTCCGGCACCGAATGCGAATCATGTGCTATTAGCCGCGATCACCTACGATGACGAGCATGTCCTCGCCGTCGCTGCGCCCGCAGACCGTGCTCAAACACCTTGCCGTCATGTGCGGCGTGGCAGCCGTCCTCGGAGTCGTCGCCGCGGGTCTGGCCATCCCCTTCGCCGGTGTGGCCGGGATCGCGGCCAAGGAGACCGCCGAGAAGATGGACTCGTTGCCGAAGGCCTTCGAGGTCGACGACATGTCCCAGACGACCAAGATCGTCGACCGCAAGGGCAACCTGATCACGACGCTCTACGACCAGAACCGCGTCTACCGTCCTCTCGACCAGATCTCGTCCAACATGACGAAGGCGCTCCTGGCGATCGAGGACTACCGCTTCTACCAGCACGGCGCGATGGACCTCAAGGGCACGCTGCGCGCGCTGATCACCAACCAGGCCAGCGACTCGGTCCAGGGTGGCTCCTCGATCACCCAGCAGCTGGTGAAGACGACGCTGGTCTACTCCGCGAAGACCGAGGCCGAGCGCAAGGCTGCCATCGAGAAGTCGACGGCCCGCAAGATCCGCGAGCTGCGCTACGCGATCGCGCTGGAGGAGCAGCACTCCAAGGACTGGATCCTCGAGCGCTACCTCAACGCGGCCTACTTCGGCGACGGCTCCTACGGCGTCCAGGCCGCCGCCAAGCACTACTTCAACGTCAACGCCTCCGAGCTCAACTGGCAGCAGGCGGCGATGCTGGCCGGGATGGTGAAGAACCCCACCGGCTACGACCCGACCAACTACCCCGACGCCACCATCGCCCGCCGCAACGTCGTCATCGACCGGATGGCCGCACTCAAGGTCGTCCCCCGCCCCGAGGCGGAGAAGCTGAAGGACTCCAGCCTCGGTCTCAACGTCCAGAAGCAGCGCAACGGCTGCCTCGGCTCGTCCGCGGAGTTCTTCTGCGACTACGTGATCAAGTGGCTGCTCAAGGACCCGGCTTTCGGCGAGAACGAGACCGACCGGCTCGCGCTGATCAAGTCGGGCGGTCTGACCATCAAGACCACGCTCGACCAGCGGTTCCAGGACGCCGCTCAGGAGTCCGTCGAGGATCACGTCCACGCCACCGACCAGGCCATCGGTGCCCTGGCCATGGTCGAGCCGGGCACGGGTCGGGTCCGGGCGCTCGCCCAGTCCCGTCCGATGGGTGACAACAAGAAGAAGGGCCAGTCCTACCTCAACTACCTGGTCCCCAAGGAGAAGGCCGGCGACTCCAACGGCTTCCAGGCCGGGTCGACCTTCAAGGCGTTCACCCTGGCCGCCGCGATCGAGCAGGGCTTCCCGCTCAAGCAGCAGATCAACTCCCCCGAGGAGCTGACCCTCAACGAATCCACCTTCGCCGGCTGCCCGGGCGACGGCAACCGCGTCGGTTCCCACACCTTCCACAACTCCACGACCTCGGGCAGCAAGGACGCCTACACCGGCACCCGGGAGTCCGTGAACACCTTCTACGCCCAGCTCTTCCAGCTCACCGGGATGTGCACGCCCTACAAGATGGCGCAGAAGATGGGCGTCAAGCTCACCGCCCCGTTCGGGGTCAGCTTCGACGACGGTCATCTCTGCAAGCCGAGCGAGACCCGCTGCGGCGGCGCCGAGCGTGTCCCCACCTTCACCCTCGGCGTCGTCGACGTCAGCCCGCTCGAGATGGCGGAGGCGTACGCGACGTTCGGCGCCCGTGGCAAGCACTGCGACTCGGTGCCGGTCAACGAGATCCTCGACGCCAACGGCAAGGTGATCAAGAAGTACGACCCGACCTGCGAGCAGGCGATGGCCAAGGGCACCGCCGACGCGGTCAACGACATCCTCCGCGGCGTGATGGAGCCGGGCGGCTTCGGTCAGAACCTGGCCCTGTCGGTGCCGAGCGCCGGCAAGACCGGCACCACGCAGGACAACAAGGCGGTGTGGCTGATGGGCTACACGCCGCGGCTCGCGACCGCTGCGATGATCGCCGGAGCCAACTCCGCGGGGACGCCGCTGGGACTCCAGGGCCAGTACATCGGCGGCGACTACATCGCCACCGCATCGGGCTCGGGTTTCGCCGGCCCGATGTGGGGTGACGCGATGCAGGTGATCGACAAGTACCTCAAGTGGGTCGACTTCGAGGAGCCCGACCCGAACGTGATCGCGGGTCACACGGTCGACGTTCCGTGGGTCGGCGGCATGACTGTCGAGAAGGCGACGAAGGTGCTGAGGAAGGCCGGGTTCCAGGTCCAGGTCGGCCCGCAGGCGCACTCGGAGTACGACCCGGGTCTGGTTGCCTTCACCACGCCCTCCGGTGACGCTGCCGAGGGATCGCCGATCACGATCTACACCTCCCTCGGCCCGGAGCCGAAGCCCGACCCGAAGCCCGATAAGAAGAAGCAGCCGGACAAGAAGAAGCCCGGCGGTCGCAACGAGAAGCCGGCCACGGTCGAGGAAGAGCCCGACTTCGGCTGGGAGTGGCCGACCGGCTGACGCCCAGCCCCTCCCAACGACTGTGGCCCCACCGATCCGGTGGGGCCACGGTCGTTCTCGGACTACCGATCAGGCGAGCTGCTTGCGCACCTCGGCGGCCACGGCGCCACCGTCGGCCTTGCCCTTGGTCTGCGGGGTCAGAACGCCCATCACCTTGCCCATGGCGCGCATCCCCTCGTCGGCCGCACCGGTCTGGGCGATGGCCTTGCTGACCAGGTCGGAGATCTCCTCGGCACTCAGCTGAGCGGGCAGGTACTCGGTGATCACCGCGGCCTCCGCGGTCTCCTTCTCGGCCTGCTCGGGACGACCGCCGTCGGCGAAGGCCGTCGCCGCCTCGCGCCGCTTCTTGGCCTCGCGGGTCAGGATCGTGATGATCTCGTCGTCGGTGAGCTCCTTGGCCTCCTTGCCGGCGACCTCGGCCTCGGCGATCGAGGCCATGACCATGCGCAGCGTCCCGGCGCGGTCCTTGTCACGGGCCTTCATCGCGGAGGTCAGGTCGGTCCTCAGCTGATCCTTCAGAGTGCTCATGGCACCCATTGTGGCAGGGTTGAGCCATGCGGCTCGCCTCAGTAATCGGCCCAGTAGTCGGCACAGCACTCGGCACCGGGCTCGCCACCGGCACGGCCATGACGGCGTACGCCCTGTGGGAGGCCCGTCAATACACGCTGCGCCATGTCGGGCTGCCGGTGCTCCCCGAGGGTGCGGACCCGCTGCGGGTGCTGCATCTCTCCGATATGCACGTGGTCCCGTCGCAGCACAAGAAGCTCGACTGGATCGCATCGCTGGCCGCGCTGAAGCCGGACCTGGTCGTCGACACCGGTGACAACCTGGCCCACCAGCGGGCGGTGCCGTCGATCGTCAATGCCCTCGGCACGCTGCTCGACGTACCGGGCGTGTTCGTGCACGGCTCCAACGACTACTACGAGCCGCGGCTGCGCAACCCGATCGGCTACCTGCTGCCGGACAACGGCAAGCGGCAGACCAACGTGCCCGAGCTGCCCTGGCGTGACCTGACCGCGTCCTTCACCAAGTCCGGCTGGCTCGACCTCACCAACACGCGCTCGTCGTTGACCGTGAAGGGCATCGAGATCGCCTTCGCGGGCGTCGACGACCCCCACCTCCGCCTCGACGACCTGTCCGCGGTCGCCGGTCCCGCGGACTCGGCCGCGGACGTAAGACTCGGGGTCGCGCACGCTCCCTATCTACGGGTCCTGGACCAGTTCACCGCCGACGGCTACGACGCGATCCTGGCCGGCCACACCCACGGCGGTCAGATCTGCCTTCCGGGCGGCCGGGCCCTGGCCACCAACTGCGATCTCGATCCCGCCCGGGTGCGCGGACTGCACACTCATACCCACGGCGGACGCCAGGCCTGGCTGCACGTATCGGCCGGCCTCGGCACCTCGCCCTACACCCGGATCCGCATCGCCTGCCGGCCCGAGGCGACCCTCCTGACGCTCACCGCGCGTGGGGCATCTCGCCGATAGGGGTCGATTACGGATCGAGCGAGTCTCTGGGCTATGCTCATTCCTCGTTGGACCGTTTGTTCGGTGCAGCATTCGGGTTGTAGCGCAGCTTGGTAGCGCACCTCGTTCGGGACGAGGGGGCCGCAGGTTCAAATCCTGTCAACCCGACATCGAGCTCAGGCTCGGAGATCGCAAGATCTCCGAGCCTGATCCCGTTTCCGGGGCAGTAGTGTCGTCGCCATGAGTTTCGACACGCGCAACGGCACCCGCGGCGCCAAGCAGCCCTCGGCCAACCTCCTCCTCAAGCTGGGCAACAAGCTGATGATGAGCCGCGCCCGCAAGAGCAACGCCACGACGGCCGGGATGCGCCTTCTCGTGCTCACCACGATCGGAAAGAAGAGCGGCGAACCCCGTTCGTCGCCACTGGCCTGGTTCCCCGGGGATGACGGCACCTGGCTGGTCGTCGCCTCCGCCGGCGGGGCGGCGAAGAACCCTGCGTGGTACTACAACCTCGCCGCCAACCCCGACCGAGTCACGATCGAGCTGGGCGGCGAGACCATCCCCGTGACGGCAGAGCAGCTCCACGGTGAGGCGCGGGCGCAGGCCTGGACCACGATCGTCGCCTCCGCTGCCAACTTCGGGACCTACGAGGAGAAGACCGACCGCGAGATCCCGGTCATCCGCCTGACCCGCGCGTGAGTTCAAATGTGACGCTCGGCATGCGAAACTGCCCCTCATGAGCAACGACCCCGCCGACAAGCTCGCAGCGCCGTCGTTCGGTTTCAAGAAGAAGCGTGGGGGCACGAAGCCGGCGAACGTCAAGCCAGAGAAGACTCAGCCCCAGAAGAGTCAGCCCCCGAAGGCACGGGTCGAGACGGCGTCCGTCGAGACCGCTCCGGTCGAGACTGCCTCGGCGGAGAAGACCCAGGTGCTGGAGAAGACGGCACCACCCGTCGTCGTGCCCGAGCCGCCCGCGGAGGAGTCTGCGGAGAAGTCTGCCGGGAAGCCGGCGAAGAAGCAGAAGGCGCCGAAGGCGCAGAAGCCGGCCAAGCCGGCGAAGGAGCCGAAAGCTCCCAAGGAGCCCAGGCAACCGAAGGACCCGAGCCGGCGACGGATCAATCTCAGCACCCCGTCAGGCCTGTCCGCAGCGGTCATGATCGGGGCCATCGTCGGTGCGTTCATGGCCCTGGCCGTCTGGTTCAGCGGCACCGTGAGCCAGTGGACACGAGGCACCTCGTCGCTCGGCGACAAGGGGGCGATCATCCTCATCGCCGTCTTCGCCCTCGCGATCATCGTCGGCGGCTACCTCCTCCGCCTGGCCGCCGCCCGCTCCCCCTTCACGATCAGCTTCCTCGGCTCGGCCCTCGTCGCCGTACTCTCGATGCTCTTCCTCACCGACCTCTTCGTCCACGCCTGGGGAGTGATCATCGTCGTGATCCTCTCCGCCGCCGCGTACGCCCTCGCCTACTGGGTCACCACCAACTACATCGACTGACCCCCTCAGCCGAATCTGTAGTTGTGGCGGGCCGAGACAGCAGTTGTGGGCGACGAAACTGGAGTTTCAGATGACGGTCTTGACGAGGGCGGTCAGCTCCGCCAGCTCCTGCTCGGTGAGGTCGGTCAGCGGCGGACGTACGGGCCCGGCGGGACGGC
>NZ_JBEYUV010000013.1:0-114141 GCF_040643685.1 Nocardioides sp. NPDC047086 | reverse complement strand
CGGTGGGTGGGGCGGGCCCCCCCCTCTTGGGGGGGCGACTAACCGGGTGGGCCGCCCCCCACAACTACAGATTCGGCCGCCAGAAGTGCTGACTCGGCTGGGTCAGAGGGCGGCGGCTACCAGCTCGGCGAGCTGGACCGTGTTGAGCGCAGCGCCCTTGCGGAGGTTGTCGTTGGAGATGAACAGGGCGAGGCCGCGGTTGTCGGGAACACCCTCGTCCTGGCGGATGCGGCCGACGTAGGAGGGGTCCTTGCCGGCGGCGTACAGCGGGGTGGGTACGTCGCGGAGCTCGACGCCCGGGGCGTTCGACAGGATCTCGGTGGCGCGCTCGGGGGTCAGCGGCGAGGAGAACTCAGCGTTGATCGCGAGCGAGTGACCGGTGACGACCGGGACGCGGACGCAGATGCCGGAGACGCGCAGGTCGGGCAGGGACAGGATCTTGCGGGACTCGTTGCGGAGCTTCTGCTCCTCGTCGGTCTCGTTCAGGCCGTCGTCGACCAGCGACCCGGCCAGCGGAAGAACGTTGTAGGCGATGGTCTCGACGTACTTGTCCGGCTCCGGGAACGCGATCGCGGATCCGTCGTAGGCGAGCTCGCGGGCCTTGTCACCCGCGGCGGCGACGCCGTTGACGAGCTCCTCGACGCCGGCGACGCCGGAGCCCGAGACCGCCTGGTAGGTCGACACGATGAGGCGCTCGAGACCGGCTTCGTCGTGGAGCGCCTTGAGGGCCGGCATCGCGGCCATCGTGGTGCAGTTGGGGTTGGCGATGATGCCCTGACGGGCCTCGATCACCCCGTCCATCGCCGAGGGGTTGACCTCGGAGACGACCAGCGGGATCGCCGGGTCCTTGCGCCAGGCCGAGGAGTTGTCGATGACGATCACACCGGCGTCCGCGAACTTCGGCGCCAGCGCCTTGGAGGTGGCGCCGCCGGCGGAGAAGATCGCGATGTCGAGACCCGCCGGGTCAGCGGTGGTGGCGTCCTCGACGACGATCGAGCGGTCACCGAACTCGATGGTCTTGCCGGCCGAGCGCGCCGAGGCGAAGAAACGAACCTCGCCGAGCGGGAAGCCGCGCTCGAGCAGGATCTGGCGTACGGCGACGCCCACCTGTCCGGTCGCTCCCACGATTCCCAAGTTGATGCTCATCGGCCGGTCCCTCCGTAGACGATGGCCTCTACGTCGCTGTCGAGGCCGAATGCTCTGTGTGTGGCGCGCACGGCGCGGTCGAGATCGTCGGCGCTGACGAGCACCGAGACCCTGATCTCCGAGGTCGACACCATCCGGATGAAGACTCCCGCAGCGGCGAGCGCGGCGAAGAATCGCGAGGTGATCCCCGGATGCGTACGCATCCCCGCACCGACGATGGAGAGCTTGCCGATCTGCTCGTCGGCGATCGGGTCGGCGAAGCCGATCTCGCTCTGGATGTCGCCGAGGGCCGCTCGGGCCAGCTTGACGTCGGTGCGCGGAAGCGTGAACGAGATGTCGGTGCGCCGCGTCTCCTCGGCAGAGACGTTCTGGACGATCATGTCGATGTTGATACCGGCCTCGGCGAGGGTGTCGAAGACGCGGGCCGCCTCGCCCGGCTCGTCGGTGACACCGACCAGGGTGATCTTGGCTTCGCTGCGGTCGTGCGCGATGCCGACGATCTCCGGGACGTCGCCGTTGGGCTCGGCACCGTAGGAGACCTTCTCGACCTCGACGTCGCTGAACTGCTCCGCCGCTGCCTGCACCGCCCGGTCGACCTCGTCGTCGTCGACGACGACCGAGACCCGCACCTCGGAGGTGGAGATCATCTGGATGTTGACCCCGGCCTGGGCGATGGCCGAGAAGAAGTCGGCGATCTTCTTCGGCTGCGTGCGCAGCCCGGCGCCGATCAGCGAGACCTTGCCCATCCTCGGCTCGGCGCTGACCCGCTCGAAGCCGACCTCTGCCTGGGCCAGCTCCAGCGCCTCCACGGCACGCTCGACGTCGTCGCGGGGCAGGGTGAAGGTGATGTCGGTGCGCTCGGTCTTGGCCGCCGAGGCGTCCTGGACGACCATGTCGACGTTGATCCCGACCCCGGCGATGATCTCGAAGACCTTCGCGGCGGCGCCGACCTTGTCGGGCGCGTTGACGACGGTGATCTTCGCCTGGCTGCGGTCGTAGGCGATGGCAGCGACGATCGGCGCCTCCATGCCGGCATCCGTGCCCGGCTGGTGGTCGCCCTGCGGCGAGCCCGCGTCGATGCTGCCCTTGACCACGGTGCCGTTGAGGGTGGAGAAGGAGGAGCGTACGTGGATCGGGAGGCTGTGACGCCGCGCGAACTCCACCGAGCGCAGGTGAAGCACCTTCGCTCCGGAGGCCGCCAGCTCGAGCATCTCCTCGAAGGCGACCGAGCTCAGCTTGCGGGCGGTCGGCACGATCCGCGGGTCGGCGGTGAAGACACCGTCGACGTCGGTGTAGATCTCGCAGACGTCGGCGTTCAGCGCCACCGCCAGCGCGACCGCGGTCGTGTCGGTGCCGCCTCGGCCCAGCGTGGTGATGTCCTTGGTGTCCCTGGAGACGCCCTGGAAGCCGGCCACGATCGCGATCGCGCCGTCGCCGATCGCTGCCTGGATCCGCTCCGGGGTGATGCTGAGGATCTTGGCGCGGCCGTGCTGCGCGTCGGTGATCAGACCGGCCTGCGACCCGGTGAACGACCGAGCCTCGTACGCCAGCCCGCGCTCGTTCGCGACGTCGTTGATCGCCATCGCGAGCAGCGCCATCGACTGCCGCTCGCCGGAGGTGAGCAGCATGTCGAACTCGCGCGCGTGCGCGGTTGCGTCGGGCGAGACCTTGTTGGCCAGGTCGATCAGCTCATCGGTGGTGTCGCCCATGGCAGAGACGGCCACGACCACGTCGTGGCCCTGCTCTTTGGTCGCGACCACTCGCTGAGCAACACGCTTGATGCCTGCAGCGTCCGCGACCGAACTGCCACCGTACTTCTGAACGACGATTCCCACGGCGGGAAAGTCTACGTTGCCGACGCGGCCGTCTTCTCCAGCATCTCATCAGCGGCAGCCAGGTCCTCGTCCTCACCGGTGAACGGCTCGGAGTCTAGGCGGTCGTGAGCGACCACGGTGAGCAGCGCGTTGAGCACGGCACCGGCCAGGTTGCCCCAGTTGTTGACGTAGCTGAACTGCCACCACCACAGCGCCTCGTCGACGTCGCCGAGACGGTAGTGACGCAGGCCGTACTCCAGGTCGGTCACCAGGCTGGCGACGTCGTCGGAGATCTGGCTGTCGACCACGTCCGGACTGTACGGATCGAAGACGAAGCTGTAGGTGTCGATGTCCCCGAACATCTCGGCGAGCCCCATCCGCAGCTCGTCCACGTCGGCCTCCATGCCCACGTCGGGCTGGAACTCCTCACGAGGCTCGAAGTCCTGCTGGGCGCCCAGCCGCGCGCCCGCCAGCAGGATCTGGCTCACCTCCAGCAGCAGCATCGGGACAGCGCTGCCACCATCGCCGTCGGCAGCTATCGCCCGCACCGAGAGCAGGAAGCTCTCCACCGAGTCGGCGATGCTGGTGGCGAAGTCCTTGCCGGTCAAGTCGTTCGTCATGACGGCCCCCTTCCCGAGGTCCCTTGAATCGTCAGGCTACCGCCGAAGTCGCGGCCTGACGAGGGCGAAGAGTCGGCTCTTAGCCACTACTCAGCCGCACGGCGTCCGGCGAAGGCGCGTCCGAGGGTGACCTCGTCGGCGTACTCCAGATCGCCACCGACCGGGAGACCGCTTGCCAGACGGGTGACCTTCAGCCCGAGCGGGCTCAGCTGACGGGTCAGGTAGGTCGCCGTCGCCTCGCCCTCGAGGTTGGGGTCCGTGGCGAGGATCACCTCGGTGATCCCGGGGTCGTTGAGCCGCTGGACGAGTTCCCGGATGCGCAGCTGGTCGGGACCGATCCCGTCGATCGGGCTGATCGCGCCACCGAGCACGTGATAGCGCCCGCGGAACTCACGAGTGCGCTCGATCGCGACGACGTCCTTGTACTCCTCGACCACGCACAGCACCGACTGCTCGCGACGTGGGTCGCGACAGATCCGGCAGGTCTCCTCCTCGGAGACGTTGAAGCAGACCGAGCAGAACTTCACCTTCGCTTTGACCTCGTTGAGGATCGAGGCCAGCCGATGTACGTCGGCGGGATCAGCCTGGAGCAGATGGAACGCGATCCGCTGGGCACTCTTCGGACCTACGCCCGGCAGCCGTCCCAGCTCGTCGATGAGGTCTTGGACCACACCCTCGTACAACTTGGTTATCGCCTGTCTCTAGCGGAGCTTGTCTCAGAACCCGAGCTTGAACGGCGGCTCGCCACCGCCGGGGGCACCGGGGCCACCGAGACCGCCCGCCAGCGGGCCCATCGCCTCACCGGCGAGGGCGTCGGCCTTGCCCTTCGCCTCGCGGTAGGCGGCCACGATCACGGCGCCGAGGTCCTCGAGGTCGTCGGGGCTGCTGCCGTCGAACTCGCCCTGCTTGATCTCCACACCGACCAGCTCGCCGGTGCCGGTGAGCTTGACGGTCACCGCACCACCGGCGACGGTGCCGTCGACGATCGTCTCGGCGAGCTTCTCCTGGGCGTCAACGATCTGGCTCTGCAGCGCCTGGGCCTGCTGCATGATCGCGTTGAGGTCGAAGCCGCCCTCGCCGCCGAGGCCTTCGAGTGGGTTCGTCATCTGTGCCGTCCTAGTTGTGAGGAATCTCTTCGATCATGGTTGCACCCAGCTCCTGAGCGAGCAGCGCCTCGGCGCCCATCGCGGCCGGCCCGTCGTAGGCCTGGTCGTCGGGGTTCACCGCGGCATCGGCCTCCGCCAGGCGGGCCACGGTGTCGTCGACAGGGGGCTCGTAGTCGGCCGCACGCGTCGGCCGGATGGCCTCCCGAGCCAACGCGATCGCGCCGGGGTCTGCCGGTTGCGCAGCCGACGTCGCCTGCGGCTCCGGCGGAGCCTGTGGCCGGTCGGGTGGCGGCGGCTCGGCGGCCCAGTCGGGTGGTGGCACCTGCTCGTTCCAGGATGCCTCCGGCGGCTGCTGCGGCTGGGCGGGCTCCTGGGACTGGCTCGGCTGCGGCGGAGGCGGGGCCTGCCGCTGCAGAGCAGGCTGCCCGCCGCCCGCGACGATCGCCTCGATCTTCGGCTGGATGCCGATCACGTTGACCAGCGCCTGCCCGAGGATCGGCTCGTGCCCACCGGTCGCGAACCGGTCCCGGAGACCCGGCGAGGCGAACCCGAGGGTGAGTACGCCGTCGCGGAAGTCGACCACCTGAGCGTTCTGGCCGACCAGCGACCAGGTCGCCCGACGTAGGCCCTTGGTCTGGGCGATCACGTCGTCCCACAGGCGGCGGACGTCCACGTTGCCCATCCCGCCCGGCGACTGCGCGGGTGCATGAGCCTGTGCCGGCGGCGGCGTCGCTGATTGCGGCTGAGGCTGGCTCGACGGCTCGGGAGCGGCTGGCGCCTGCGGCTGAGACATCTGCGGCTGAGGCGTCTGCGCGGCCGGAGCGGGTTCTCGGACCGGCTCCGGGGTCGGCTCGGGGGTCGAGGCGTACGTCTGGACGGGCTCGGGCTGCGGCGCCGCGGGAGCGGCCGGCTCGTGCCCCGGAGCGCCGACGGACGGCTTGAGCACCGGCCGGTCCTGGGCGGGGGCGGCCGCGGCGGGAGGAGCGGTCACCGTCGGCGTACCGCTGATCTCGATCCGCCTCTCCAGACGGTCGAGCCGGGCCGCGAGACCGTCGGCACCGTCGGCCGCGGGCAGCAGCACCCGGGCACAGATCAGCTCGAGCAGGAGTCGGGGCGCGGTGGCGCCGCGCATCTCGGTCAGGCCGGTCGCGACCGCATCGGCGGCCCGCGAGAGATCGTGTGGCCCGAAGCGTCCGGCCTGGGCGACGAGCCGCTCGCCCCCGTCCTCGGAGACGTCGATGAGCCCGGTCGCGGGCGCGTCCGGGACCGCCTTGACGATGACCAGGTCGCGCAGTCGCCGCAGCAGGTCCTCGGTGAAGCGTCGCGGGTCCTGGCCGGTCTCGATGATCTTGTCGATCACCCCGAAGACCGCGGCGCCGTCGTGGGCGGCGAAGGCGTCGACGACCTCGTCCAGGAGCGCGTCCGGGGTGTAGCCGAGCAGCCCGGCGGCCAGCTCGTACGTCACGCCCTCGGGCCCCGCGCCACCGAGCAGCTGGTCCATGACCGAGAGGCTGTCGCGCATCGACCCGGCGCCCGCGCGCGCGACCAGCGGCAGCGCGGCCGGTTCGACGTTGATCCCTTCCTTCTCGCACAGCGTCGAGATGTAGTCGGAGACCAGCTTGGGCGGGAAGAGACGGAACGGATAGTGATGGGTGCGCGACCGGATCGTCGGGATGACCTTCTCCGGCTCGGTCGTCGCGAAGATGAAGCGCAGATGCTCCGGCGGCTCCTCGACGAGCTTGAGGAGCGCGTTGAAGCCCTGCGTCGAGACCATGTGGGCCTCGTCGATGATGTAGACCTTGTAGCGGCTCTTCACCGGAGCGAAGAACGCCTTCTCCCGCAGGTCACGGGCATCATCCACGCCACCGTGCGACGCCGCGTCGATCTCGATCACGTCGATGCTGCCGGGGCCTCCGCGCGCCAGGTCGCGGCACGACTCGCACTCCCCGCACGGGTCCGCGATCGGCGCCCTCTCGCAGTTCAGAGCCCGCGCCAGGATCCGCGCCGAGGTCGTCTTGCCGCAGCCGCGTGGGCCGGAGAAGAGGTACGCATGGTTGACCCGGTTGCCCGCCAGCGCATTGCGCAGCGGGCCGGTGACGTGATCTTGGCCGATGACCTCGGCAAACGTCTCCGGCCGGTAGCGGCGGTAGAGAGCTAGCGGTGCGTCCACCCGGTAGACCCTATCCGTCCGCACCGACAGTTTGCGACCGCGCGGGGCGAGCTGTCGGGAAATAGAAAAGGCCCCCCACGTACCCAACAGAGCTCGCTTATCCTTGCTGCCTTCCGGCCCTGGGGAGGTTCGACAAGATGTCGCCACATGGGGGGTTGCCGAAGAGTCTAGACGAGTACGCTCGCCGATCCCAAAGGCGGCCCGCCGGCCCTCCGCCGATTTCCCCGATGCTCGCGGAGCCGCGTAGGATCCCTCACGGATCTGTCGCCTAGTGGCCTATGGCGCACGGCTGGAATCCGTGTTGGGTTAACGCCCTCGGGGGTTCGAATCCCCCCAGATCCGCCAGCAGGAAACCTTGGTTGACCTGCAAGAACGCCGATCCGGACAGCGCAAGCTCCGGATCGGCGTTCTGCATTTCCCAGCAGGTCAGTCCAAGATGGCGTACGCCTCGACCTCGACGAGCACGTCGGGCTCGAAGAGGTAGTCCACGCCGATGGCGGACAGCGGCGGCAGAGGTTGCGGGATGCCGAGCTCGTCGACGACGCTCTCGAGACCCGCGACGAACGCGTCGTACTTGTCCGGGCTCCAGCCCGTGACGAAGAACCGGAGGCGTACGACATCGGCGAACGTGGCGCCGGCGCCGGCCAGACCACGGGCGGTGCTGCGGAGGGCATGGGCGAGCTGGCCGGCGAGATCGTCCGGCGCCGCGCCACGACCGAGCTCGTCCCGGGCGATCTGTCCGGCGACATGGACGTGGCGGGTGCCGGTGGCCACGGAGACGTGGTGGTAGGGAACGGGCTGGAACATGCCTTCGGGGGTGAGCAGATCGACGGACACGATGAGATTCCTTCCATGAGTTAAGGTTTCTCATGTGTACTTGGTATCCAGCGGACACTTCAACGAGACTAGGTGTCATGCCGGATACCACTCCTGAACCGCTGCGGCTCACCCAGGAGCATCGCGAGCTCCTCGACCAGCTCCTCGACAAGTGGTCGCTCCAGGTCCTCGACACGCTCTGCGAGCGGCCGCGCCGCTTCAACGAGCTGCGTCAGGCGATCCCGGCGGTGACCCAGAAGTCACTCACCACCGCACTCCGCCGCCTGGAGCGCAACGGCATGGTCGAGCGCGTCGTGCTGAGCACGCGACCGCTCGCGGTGGAGTACCGCATCACCCCGCTGGGCAGCACTCTGCAGGACCTCATCGACCGGCTCTACCACTGGACGACGACGACACTGCCCGAGGTCGAGGCCGCACGCGAGGCCTTCGACCGCTCGGTCTGACGCGCTACATGGAGCTCTTGCGCCGCGAGAACAGCGGCCTCAGGACCAGCCCGAGACCGAGTGCGCCGCCGCCGGCGATGCCCCACCAGATCGCGTTGTCGCGGACGGTCGCGAGGGGATCGACCTTGTCGCGGGCCATCGGGGCCTGTTCGATCTCCGGCGCTGCCGCGGCCTCCTCGACCGGCGGCCTGGTGAGCGCGTCGTACGCATTCACGACACCCGCACCCCAGAAGCGGCCGCCCTGGCCCTCACGGCCGGACGTGGTGCTGTAGAGACGGTCGATGACCTGGTCGGCGCTCCAGCTCCGGTTGGTCGACCAGATCAGCGCGAGCACCGCCGAGACCTCGGCGGAAGCGAAGGACGTCGAGATCGAGTCGACCCAGCAGGGCTGACCGAAGAGCGTCTTAGAAGCGGCCCCGTACGTCGGAGCGGCGACGTCGGTGTGGGAGTTGGGAAGCACCGCGAAGTCCGGGTCAGAGGCCGATGTGCCGGAGGCGCTGACCGTCACCACGGAGTCGTTGGCGTTGGGGAAGACCTTGGGCGCGATGTCGCGGTCCGTGGCGGTGGTGATGCCCGACCAGTCGGCGGCCATCACGACGATGGCCCCCTTCTTGATGAGCGTGTCGACAGCCGTGTCCAGGCCGGACGCGCCCTGCGTCGCGGGCAGACCGATGTCGACGATCAGCCCCTTCGCGTTGCCCTTGGCCAGTGAGTTGAGCTCGGCCACCATCCGCTTGGCATCGATCGTGGACTTCTCCTGGCCGACCTTGAGGACAGGGTGGTCGCTCAGCGTCGCCTTGGGAGCGATCCCGGAGATCAGGCCTGCCGCAACGGTGCCGTGGTAGTCCTGCGCCTTGGCGCTGTAGCCGGAGTCGATCACGGCGATGCGGATCCCCTGGCCCTGCTTGCTCACCTTCTGCGCCTCGGCGATCCTCATGATCGCGAACGGAGCCACCGTCTCCGGCACTGGCGCAGTCTGGGTCTCCGCCTTCTGCGGCGCGCCACCACCGATGTTCTTCTCGTACGCCTTGCAGACCGGCCGTTCCTCTGCTGCGTACGCAGGGCCCGAGTTGCCGAACAGGGTCAGCCCGCCCAGGACGGCAGCGAGCGCGATGCCGCTACGCAGCAGCGTCACTCGGTCGCCACGCACTGGCTCTCCTGAACGTCTCCCGTGTTGGGCGGGCAGAGCGCGAACTCGGTCGAGAGCGCGGCCCCACTAGGCAGCAGTCGCAGCCAGGTTCCGGGAACGATCGGGCCGGAGTCGGTTGTCAGGCCGAGCCGCGCGACCGTGATCGGACCGTCGAGGGTGTTGACGGTGCCACGGGCGTCGATCAGGTATGGCGTCGCGCTCTGCTTCTGGAGCTCCTCGCCATTGGCGGCGTACACGAAGGCGCCCTTGCCGGGATCGACCCGCGCCGAGGTGAGGTCGCTCGCCCCAGGAGGCTCCGACGCGGGCCAGGCGGCCTCGCCCGGCTCGACACCGAGCCGCACCGTCGTCTTGTCCTCCGTCTCGAGCTTGGCACAGACACTGCCGGTGCCGGGCTCGAGGGTCTCTGCCGGCCAGGAAGTCTCCGGCTCCTCGCCATTGATCTGCGGGCCGCTGTCCAGCGATTGGAGACTGACCGACTTGCCCGCTGCCTGCAGGGCCGTGTCGTACACCTCAGCAGTGAAGTCACTGATGCGGATCCAGCCGCTCTCCATCAGCAGGTAGCTCTTGGTGTCGAAGATGCCCCTCGTCCCGATCGGATAGTCCTCGCCGGCCACCGCTTGGCCGAACTTCGAATAGGCACTTCCGAACGCCTCCGCCCCCAACGGCGAGCCGGAAGGGAACAGGTTGACCCACGACTGTGGAACCTTGAGCGTCGGCGGCGCATCGTTGAAGACACGGTCGGCGTAGGTCTCCTGATCGCCCTCGATCTTGTAGCTGTAGGCCTGGGTGTAACCCTCATCCGTCCGAGACTCCGCGATGAGGTAGTTGCCCTCTTCGGTCTGCACCATGAAGCCGGTGTCCGTGGCAGCCTTCACGTCCGGCTTCGCGGAGATGTTCAGATGCGTGCCCGCGCCGTTGGCGGTGCACGCGGTCCAGCCGGTGTTGATGAAGTCGGACGTCAGCGGCAGCTCCTCGGGGACCTTGGGACCGGAGATGCCGATCGTCTGCTTCGGGAACTCCTTGTCGATCTCCTCCTGGTCGATGACCTTGGACTTCTTCTCCAGGTCGAGCCCGAGGATGAGCTGGGCGCTGGCCAGGTTGACGACCGGGTACAGCGCCCTGCCGTTCTCGGGGCCGGTGACGACGTACCGCGCCCCGCCCTTGGTCACGATCAGGCCGGGCTGGTCTGCCCATCCCGTCGCGGGCCGGGGAGCGAGGAAGTGGGCGACCGCGCCGCCTGCGATGAGCAGCACCGCGAGCACGAGGCCACCGAAGACAGAGCGACCGGGGCGAGCGGGCTCCACCTCGCGCCCACCAGGGGCGCCGGAGAGGAACGCGGAGACGAGCCGGCGGCGGCTGAAGGCATGCGCCTCTACGAGGTCCTTCTTGCTGGCCATCAGAAACCAGCCACCGCGGCGCCGAAGAGGCCCGAGGCGAGCACCATCAGCGGCAGCATCGCGAGCAGGCAGATCGTCTCGGCGACATCAGCCAGCCGACCGCGCCGGATCGACCCGACGTCGGGGACCAGCGTCAGCACCAGGAGTACGCCACCCGCGGCCGCCAGCACGACGGCGGTCGTCGGCCGCCACGACTCGTGGTAGACCAGCAGCGCGGCACCGATCGCGAGCAGGCCGGCGATGCCGGAGACCAGGCCGACGAGCACCTCAGAACCCGTCCGGTACTGCCGCGTACGCAGCATCAGCACGACACACGCGGCCAGCGCCAGCAGCGTGCCGAAGAGCCCGAGCCGCACCACGAACGGCGCGGTCAGCACAACCAGGACGCCGACGGAGAGCGAGATCGCGACCAGGATCTCGTGGGCGACCTTGGCGTCGACCCGGACCTGGTCCTCACGGATCTCGTCGGGGTCGAGGTTGATGTCCTCGTCGGAGTAGAGCTGAGGGACGTCGGTCTTGGTCGTGCTCAGCGCGAGCCATGGGAAGAAGCTGCCGGCCAGCACCACGACGACCAGCACGATCCCGAGCACCACACCGGCCTTCCAGCCGGTCATGCTCAGCAGCATGCCCGCCACCAGGAAGACACCACCGACCAGGGCGCCCGGCATCGCCAGCATCCGGGCCTCACCCAGACCGAGGAAGCCGATCGCAGCGGCGAGCATCGCGCCCGCGCCGGCGAAGGCCAGCGGCATCCCGACGCCACCCTCGGGGCCGAGCGAGGCCGAGCCGATCAGGAAGCCGGCGACCGCGCCGTAGACCTCACCGATCCACACCGCGGCGATCGCGGCGTCGTTCTCGGCCTCGAGCCGGGAGAGCACGATCGCGCCTCCGGCGAGGACGATGCCGATCACCCCGGCAGCGACGCCGGCGAGCATCGACGGCGCCTGCGTCCACAGGGCGCCGGCACCGAGGAGCAGCAGCAGCGCGGCGGCCAGCAGTGACGTACGCCGGCCTGCTTCGGGCTTCCAGGGAGCCATCTCGCTCTCGACGACGTCGGTCATCGCCTCGACCACGTCGTCGTAGACCCGCGGCGGCTTGTCGTCGATCCCGGCGCTCACGGTGAGGACGCCGCCGTCCTCGACGCCCTGCGGGATCAGACCGAGGTCACCGGCGAGCTTGCGGCCGTCGGCGAGCACGACGCGGTAGCCGGCGTAGGCCGTCTGCGGGTCGAGCAACCCGACGCTTCGCGCAAGCTCCGGCACGAGCTCCGCCACCGGCACCGAGCCCGGCAGCACCAGGTCCATCCGACGTGTGCCGGAGGCGACCGTGACCCGGACCAGCCCAGTGGGCGCCACCTGCGCCTGCGTCATTTCACGAACTCCTCGCGTCGTGCCTGTGCCCGAGACGAACCGACCGAATGTCCCGAGATCTACGCCCTACCATCGCCGGCTGAGCCAGCCGGCGAGCATCAGCGCTGACTTTGCCATAAAAGCAGCGACGAGGGGACCGGTGCCCCGCACCGATCCCCCCGTGTTGCTTGTGTGCTGAAGAACTCAGCCACCGAAGCCGCTGGCGCCGCGCTGGTCCGCGCGGTGCATGTCAGCGTTGGCCTCGTTGACGAACTTGCTGCCGCGGTCCAGCGCCATGCCGAGCTCGCGGATGCTCTGGTTCCACTTGGCCTGCGCCCGGTTGTAGGCGTCGGCCGCCTGTCCGGTGAAGTTCTCCTGGAGGCCGATGATGTGACGCTCGAGCTCGTCGAGCTCGCGGTCCATGTCCGCCACGCCCTTGAGCAGGACGTCGGCGACGGAGCCCATCTTTCCGTGGTTTACGACAATCTCTTCACCCATGTCAGTTCCTTCCAGTCCTGTGCTTGAAATGCGGCCTGACCGGGTGGTCAGCCACCCATCTTGTAGGAGATGCTGTCCATGCTGGAGGTGACGGAGCTGGACTGCCCGGCAACATCCTCGTCGGCCTGGCTACCGACCTTGCGGGCGTTCTCGAGACCCGCGGTGAGCTCGTCGAGCGCGTTGGTGATCTCGCGCGACTTCTCGTTGTAGGTGTTCATCAGCTGCTGGAACGAGGTGCCGCCGGCGCCCTTCCAGCCCGATGCGCCCTCCGCCTGGGCCTCCGAGACGGTGCGGCTGTTGACGCTCTGCAGCTTGGCCTTGGTCTCGTTGATGAAGTTGACGGCGGTGTTGATCGCCTGGCCTTGCTTGATCTCACTGCTCATGGTGCTGTCCTTCCACCGGCGGAACCGGCTTTCCTAGGTTAGATACCTGTTGGAGCCCGGCTCCCGATGGGCTCCCCCGAGGTCCGGACAATGTGTTCATACCCCGTCCCCGGAGTTCTAAACACAAATCTCTGAACTTTTTCGGCCCTGCTGTCTAGCTGTTGAAACCCGATTCCCACAGGTGTCGGAAGAACCCTGAGGAGACCACGAACGAGGCGATGACGGCGGCGCCGCACAGCGACTCCGCCCAGTCGGCCCGAGCCGCCCATTTCGCCGAGCGCCAGCCCCGGCCGGTCGCGATCGCCGCGATGATGACGGCGAACCCGATCACCACGACTCCCAGACCGAACCAGGAGACCAGCTCCGGGTCGGCCCAGCCTACGAAGGCACGGACCCCGACCGCCAGCGCAATAACCCCGGCCACCCGGAGTACGCCACGAGGCAGCCAGTAGCGGTAGCTGCGGGCCGCGAGCAGGATCACGAAGGCACCGGCCAGCATGATCAGCCAGCCACCGATCCGGTCCAGGTCGTCGGTGGCGGTCGCCACCAGCGCCGGCCCGCTCACCGCGACCACGGCGAGAATCGCCCAGGAGGCCGCCGCCAGCGTGCGGGAGCCGCGCTCGGCCACCGCGGTGACCTCGTCGATCGGGACCGTCGCCTTGCCGGAGGTCGTCTTGGCCCGTGCCGACCAGGCGGTCACCGACAGCTTGGAGACGTCGAGGAGATAGGAGTCCGGGACGTCGACGGCGTACGAGGGGACGATCCGCGCCGCCAACGCGGCAGCGGCGAACAGGATCGACCACGGCACCTGCGGCGAGGTGCCGAGCAGGGCGCACAGGGCGGTCACCACGAAGACCGCCACGCCGGTCGCGGTCCAGATCTTCAGGCTCTCGTCGACGGTGTCGACGAGCGACCTCGAGATCGTCGCGACGATCGCGGCACTCAACCCGGCCACGCCCACCGCCATCGGCAGCGTCTCGGGCGCCGGGTCGACGGTGATGACGAAGGCGGCGCCGGCGGCGAAGGCCGGGGCGGCGATCGCTCGGCGCGCTGCGTACGGCCCCGAAGGGATGATGCCGACCAACGCGCCGAGCGCGAGCAGACCGGCGATGGCCAGTCGCTGCCAGCCGTCGGCCTGGGCGCCGAACCCGGCCGCGGCGACCGCCAGGAGGGTGGCCAGACCGACCCAGTAGAACGAGAAGCTGCCCGCCTGGACCGGGGCGGCCGTCTCGACGACCTCGCGCGGCGCGTAGGCCTGCGTGGGCGGCGAGTCGGCGGCGAGCAGGGCGCCCGAGGTGATGCCGCGGGAGGCGAGCGATGCGTCCGGCCGGATCACCTCGCCACGGCGGTCGCGCAGCACCGGAGCCGCGGGAAGGCCGACGGCCGTCGCGTACTCCCGCGCCAGGTCCGAGGCGTGCGCATCGGACGGGACGACGATGTCGACCACTCCGGCGGTGCCGTGGACCGTGACCGCCAGGCCGCCTGCTGCGAGCGCCGGCTCAACGGCATCGGCCGTCTGAGTGGGCATGACACCTCCCGGATGCGTGATGACCCTGTGACAGAGTTCCACATCGGAAGCTCCACCGCCCGTTTTACCCGACCGGCACGGTTAAGGGTAGTAGCCGGGTAGCGGGCACTCTAAGATCCTGACCACCTGCGGCATCCGGGCCCGCGGGGCACTGAACCAGTCTCAGGGGGACACGTGACCATCGCTGCGACAGCCGGCGGTACCCGCACCGAGGAGCCGGAGGTCCCTGAGGGGGAGCTGGCTCTGAATGCTCCGCCGGCTATCGAAGAGGGCGAGGGCGTCGGCGGCATCCTGATGAACGCCATCCCCATGCTCGGTGGCCTCGGGTCGATCGTGCTCATCGCGACGATGCAGTCGGGTGCGGGCGGTTCCCCGCCGATCCAGCGCTACATCGCCGCCGGCATGTTCCTCTTCGCGACGCTCGGCTTCATCTTCGTGCAGATCGACCGCCAGCGGAAGCAGAAGCAGAAGCAGGTCGGTGGGCAGCGCACCGACTACCTGCGCTACCTGGCCGGCGTCCGCCAGTCGGCGCGCAAAGCCGGTGAGCAGCAGCGCAAGGCGCTGACCTGGCACTATCCCGCGCCGTCCTCACTGCCCGCGATCGCCGAGGAGCGCAGTCGGCTGTGGGAGCGCGCGAACACCCACAAGCGCTATCTCGACGTCCGCTACGGCGTCGCTCACCAGCCCCTGGCCCTGACCCTGGTGCCGCCCCAGCAGACCCCGATCGACCAGGTCGACCCCGCGTCGGCGAGCGCGCTGCACCGGCTGCTGACGGTCCACCGGGTGCAGCCCGATCTGCCGGCCGCGACCAACCTGCGCGGCTTCGACAAGATGGAGATCTGCGGCAACGAGGACCAGGCCCGGGCCCTCGCCCGCGCCCTGATCTGCGGGATGACGGCCTTCCACTCGCCGGAGCAGCTGATCGTCGCCGTGCTCACCTCCGAGCGCAACCTGGCCGAGTGGGACTGGGTCAAGTGGCTCCCGCACGCACAGAGCGGCCGTGAGGTCGACGCCGTCGGGCCGCGCCGCATGGTGGTCACCAACATCAACGACCTCGGCGCCCTGCTGCCGACCGAGGTCGGCGAGCGCGCCCGCTGGGGCACCGACGACCGGATCCCCTCGCCGCAGGTCGTGGTCATCGTCGACGGCGGCTCCGTCCCGCCGGGCAACCACGTGCTTCCCGACGACGGCATCCAGGGCGTCACCGTCATCGACCTGCCGACCCACTGGGACGAGCTGTTCGACTCCAGCCGGGTGCGGTTCCTGATCGACGACGAGGAGCCCGACGAGAACAACACGGTCTCCGGCTACCAGGTGCGCGTACGCATGGATCCGGTCCGGCTGCGCGTGGACCAGATGACCATGGCGGACGCCGAGGCCTACGCCCGGCGCCTGACCGCGCTCTACACCGTGGCTCCGGAGGGTTCCGACGCGGCCGCCGAGACCCCGCAGGACACCGAGATCGCGGCCCCGAAGGACTACATGGCGCTGCTCGGTCTGGGCGACGTACGCTCCTTCGACCCGGACGTCGCCTGGCGCCCCCGCGCCAACCGCGACCGGCTGCGGGTGCCGGTCGGTGTCGGTGAGGCCGGCCAGCAGATCTACATGGACATCAAGGAGTCGGCCCAGCAGGGAATGGGGCCGCACGGCCTCGTCATCGGTGCGACCGGTTCCGGTAAGTCGGAGTTCCTCCGCACCCTCGTCCTCGGCCTGGTGCTCACCCACCCGCCGGAGGTCCTCAACCTGGTGCTGGTCGACTTCAAGGGCGGTGCGACCTTCGCCGGGATGGCCGGCATGCCGCACGTCTCCGCGGTGATCACCAACCTCGAGGGCGAGCTCACCCTGGTCGACCGTATGCAGGACGCGCTCTCCGGTGAGATGACCCGCCGCCAGGAGCTCCTGCGCGAGGCCGGCAACTTCTCCTCGCTGAAGGACTACGAGAAGGCCCGTACGCAGGACCCGTCGATGGCGCCGCTGCCGTCGCTGTTCATCGTGGTCGACGAGTTCTCCGAGATGCTCTCGGCCAAGCCCGAGTTCATCGATCTGTTCGTCGCGATCGGTCGTCTGGGCCGATCCCTCGGCATCCACCTGCTGCTCGCCTCGCAGCGCCTCGAGGAGGGCCGCCTGCGCGGTCTCGACTCGCACCTCTCCTACCGTGTCGGTCTGCGCACCTTCTCCGCGCAGGAGTCGCGGACCGTGCTCGGCGTGCCGGACGCCTACGAGCTTCCGGCTGTTCCCGGCCTCGGTTACCTGAAGCCCGACCCGACCAACATGCAGCGGTTCCGGGCTGCGTACGTCTCGGGGCCGCCGGCCGCGGGCTCGCGGATCCGCCGCGACGAGGGCGGCAAGCTGCAGGGGATCTTCCCGTTCTCGATCGCCGAGGTGAAGCAGCTGGCGATGCCGGTCGAGGACGAGGAGCGTCCGGCGACCCCCGTCGTGGGCGCGGACGGCGTCGAGAAGTCGATGCTCGACATCGCCGTCGACCGGATGACCGGCCACGGCACCCCGGCCCACCAGGTCTGGCTGCCGCCGCTCGACATCCCCGACACGCTCGACTCGCTGATGCCCGACCTGACCACCTCGACCGAGCTCGGCCTGCACTCGCCCGCCTGGAAGCGGCTCGGCGGGCTGGTCGTTCCCCTCGGCATCGTCGACAAGCCGCGTGAGCAGCTCCGCGACACCCTCACCGTCGACCTGCGCGGGGCCGCCGGTCACGTCGCGGTCATCGGTGCACCCCGCACCGGTAAGTCGACCACGCTCCGCACCATCGTCGCCTCGATGTCGCTGACGATGACGCCGCAGGAGGTGCAGTTCTTCGTGCTCGACTTCGGTGGCGGTACGTTCGCGCCGCTGGCGAAGCTCCCGCACGTCTCCGGCGTCGGTACTCGTTCCGAGCCCGATGTCGTACGCCGCGTCCTGGCCGAGATCTCCGGCATCATCGACCGCCGCGAAGCCTACTTCCGGGCGCAGGGCATCGATTCGATCGAGACCTACCGCACCCGCCGCGCCCGCGGCCAGGCCGACGACGGCTGGGGCGACGTCTTCCTCGTCATCGACGGCTGGGGCACGCTGCGCGCCGACTTCGACGACCTCGAGTACGCCATCCAGGAGATCGCTCCGCGTGGCCTGACCTTCGGCGTCCACATCGTCGCGGCGGCCGGCCGCTGGGCCGAGTTCCGCTCCTCGATGCGCGACATCTTCGGCACCAAGCTCGAGCTTCGCCTGGGCGACCCGATGGACTCCGAGCTCGACCGCAAGCTCGCCGCCCTGGTGCCAACCGGGCGTCCGGGTCGAGGCATCGTGAAGGAGAAGCTCCACTTCCTCAGCGCGCTGCCCCGCATGGACGGCGACGGCTCGGCGGCGACGCTGGGCGATGGCGTCGACGACCTGATCTCCCGGATCTCCGCGGCCTGGCAAGGTCCCGCCGGGCCGAAGCTGCGGCTGCTGCCGGAGCGGATCACGATCGAGCGGATCCGCGAGCAGGCCGGGGTCACCGACGACAAGCCCGGCAAGCGCCTGCTTCTGGGCATCAACGAGAAGGAGCTGGCCCCGGTCGGCCTCAACCCCGACACCGAGCCTCACCTGCTCGTCTTCGGCGACGGCCAGTCCGGCAAGTCCTCGATGCTGCGCAGCATCGCCCGCGAGATCATGCGGACGCACACGCCCAAGGAGGCGCAGATCGCGGTGGTCGACTACCGGCGGTCGCTGCTCGGCGAGATCCCCGAGGACTACCTGGTCGGCTACCTCACCTCGGCGACGCAGGCGAACCCGACGCTGAACGACCTGGCGGCGTACCTGACGAAGCGGATCCCCGGCCCCGACGTCACGCCGGAGGAGCTGCGCAGCCGGTCGTGGTGGTCCGGCGCGGAGCTGTTCGTGCTCGTCGACGACTACGACCTCGTCTCGACCCAGCAGGGCTCGCCCCTGGCGCCGCTGCAGCCGCTGATGGCCCAGGCCGGCGACGTCGGCCTGCACGTCATCCTCGCCCGCCGTTCGGGTGGTGCGTCGCGCTCCCTCTACGAGTCGGTCATCCAGTCGATGCGCGACCTGGCGATGCCGGGCCTGCTGCTCTCCGGCAACCCCGACGAGGGCCCGCTCATCGGCAACCTGAAGCCGGTCCCGACCCTCCCGGGTCGCGGGCGCCTGGTCACCCGTGACCGCGGCATCGAGGTCATCCAGCTGGCCTGGAGCGAGTCGACGGTCTAGTTCTCGAGCGCTCCGACGAGAGACGGCCCACGACCTGATCCAGGTCGCGGGCCGTCTCCTCGTTCGCCGGTGCTCAGAGCGTCCCGGTGCCGTTGTTGTTAGAGGCCTTGCGCAACGGCGGGTGGGTCTGGAACTGGTCGGCTCCGGGCATGTCCCAGGTCTCGGCGGTGAACCCGTCCTTGCCGGAGATCAGGACCGACGCCTTGTTGAGGTACTCGTAGTCCCCGTCACCGGCACGCAACGGGTTGACCAGGTCGTCCCTGCCGTCACCGTTGACGTCGGCGACCCCAGGGATCTGAGACCCGCTGAGCGCGTCGTCGTTCTTGACCGGGTCGTCGATGTCCCACGAGGGCTCGGGAACGAACTTCTTGCCCTCGGGATCGTAGGAGTAGACGCGGATGGCCCACTTCTGGTCCACGATCTCCTGGGTGATCAGCTCGTCCTTCCCGTCGCCGGTGACGTCGGCGAAGTTCGACGACCCGGCGACCCGGTCACCGTCGGGTCCGGGCACCTCGAGGTCGGTCTTGGTGAGCTTCGAGCCATTGCTCATCAGCAGGACCACCGCGGCCGGCGAGGCCTCCCTGGCACCCATGACGACGTCGGCGCGCTTGTCGCCGTCGAAGTCACCGACGTCGAAGTTGATGTCGAACGTCGGGCCCTTCCAGGGACCGGTGTACCACTCGGCACTCTTGCCCCAAGTGTTGTCCGCCTTGCTCAGCATGACCGTCATCTGGAACTCGAGGTCCTCGAGCTTGGCCAGGTCGGCGTCCTCCTTGGGCAGCTTGGTCCCGTTGCCGACCGAGATCATCCCGATGTCGTCGCGCCCGTCGCCGTTGAAGTCGGCGCAGAACATGGCCAGCCGCTTGCCCGATGCCGGCACCTGGATCGCGCCGTCAGGCTGGTTCGTCGCGTTGGAGTCGACGTTGAACGAGGATCCGATTCCGGAGACCTGCACCACGTCGACCCGCCCGTCGGCATCGAGGTCGCCGAGCAGGTTGCCGAACTTGAGGCCCTTGGTGGTGCCTGCCTCGAACCCCTTGCCGGTGGAGGCGAAGAGGGTCGCGGCGTTGCCGTCCCAGTTGTAGTTGACGTCACCGAACGGCGCACCGAGCACCAGGTCACCCAGCCGGTCTCCGTCGATGTCTCCGCTCACCGCCGGTTTGGGTTTCGCGGGAGTGTTCTCCGTGGTCGCGAGGGTGACGCCCACGGCGGTGCCGCCCGCAACGAGGACCGCGAGTGCCGCCACCCCGGCGATCCACCACGTGGCCTTGGCACGTTTGAGCGTGACGGTGGCGCCGGAAGCGAAGCCCATCTGTCGCCCGGCCATCGCGGCGAAACGGTCCCGGACCCGGACCGCCTCGTTCGTACGCTGGGCGGGATCCTTCGCGAGCAGACCACGCTCACCGGAGAGCAGGTCGTTGGCCTGCAGGGTGAAGTCATCGCGACCCGGCAGGGTCGGGATCGGCTGCGACCCATGAGCCATCGCGGTCTCGACGTCGTTGGCCCCGGTGAAGGGAACGGTCCCGGTGACGAGCTCGTAGAACAGGCAGCCCAGCGAGTAGAGGTCGCTCGCCGGAGTGGCCGGCGCACCCATCGCGCGCTCGGGTGCCAGGTAGTTCCACGCGCCGGAGTGGATCCCGGGCCTGGCGGTCGCGGAGTCATCAGCGCGCGCCGCCGCGAAGTCGGACAGGTAGGCGTACGGCGGACTGTTGCCGTCGCGCAGCAGGATGTTCGACGGTTTCACGTCGCCGTGCACGACGCCGACCTCGGGCGAATGGATCGCCGCCAGACCGTCGGCGATCTGGGCACAGATGTCGGCGGCCAGCGGGCCGGGAAGACGGCCGCGGGCCTTCAGCAGCGAGCCGAGGTCGCCGCCGTCGGCGAACTGGGAGACCAGATAGGGAGCGCCGTCGTTGGTCCGGCCGTTGGTGTAGACGCCCATGATGTGGGGCGAGTCCAGCTTGGCCATCAGCGTGGCCTGCTTGTCGAACCGGGACACGAACTCGGGGTCCCGGGCGCTGTGCCCGAGAAGCACCTTGAGGGCGACCGCTCGGTTGAGCCGGGTGTCGGTGGCCCTGTAGACGACCGCCATCTCGTTGGACGCCACCTGCTGCTCGAGCCGGTAGGGCCCGATCATGCCGGGCGCATCCGCTCCTAGCACGGTCGCCGGCAAAGGTGCCTGCACAGGGGAAGGCGGGGGCGGCGGGGCCTGGGTCGGCGGCAGGGTCGTAGGAGGCGGTGGTGGTGGTGTCGGAGCAGGAGGCGGGGGTGGCGGCGGCGTACTCGTGGGGCCGCTGGGCCGAGCGATCCGGGGCCTGATCGTGGTCTTGTCGGAGTCATCGACCGGAGGACGCTCGAACGACGGCTGCGGCCCGCGAGGGGTGTTGTCAGGGGTTCCGGTGGAATCGCTCATCCGAGGGTTCCTCCCATCAGGTTGTAGCGGCGGACATCGTCGGGCGACTTCTTCCACGTCGCCATCCTGTGACCGGAGAACGTCCCGGTCTTCGAGGCCAACGCCACGTAGAAGGCGTAGGGGCTTTCACTGGTGTCCTGCGTGACCGCGACGATGTCGGTCCGTCCGTCACCGTTGACGTCGGCAACGGTCGCGGGATACCTGCTGGTGGTCTTGAGCGTGTTGCGGGGCTTGGGAAGCTTCCCGCGGGTGGCGATCGAGAACTGGGTCAGGTCCTCGCTGAACGTACCGACGGTGATCGACTGGCCCTCACCACGACCGGATTCCGTGGCGATGATCTCGTCCCTGCCGTCACCGTTGACGTCACCGGCGAGGAACGAGCTGATCGACTGGTGCTTGAACGGGAACGTCTTCGCAGCGGCGACCGTCGTTCCCTCTCCCTGATAGAGGTCCACCTCAGAGGAGCCAGATGTGAGCGTCATGTCCTCCGGGCTGCCTTCGGACCGATTGAGGACCACCAGATCCGCCTTCTCGTCGCCGGTGAACTCGCCCACCGCGACCTGCTCCACCGGCGTGGCCGGATAGGACGCGAAGAGCGTCGGCTCCGCGAACCCTGACCTGGTTCCTCGGTAGACCCATATCGAGCCGTCCCCGGCCCTTCTCCCCTGCCGGTCGAGGTCGGGGTCCGGGTCGCCGAAGTGGGTGGACATGAACAGATCGGCGACACCGTCACCGTCGAAGTCGTCGGTGCCGAGGTCGTAGTAGAAGTTCGAGCCCGTCATCTTCTTGCCCTGGTCGACGACACCCGCGGGAGCTTTGAGGGATCCCTCCAGATCGCCTTGGAACGTGAAGCCCTTCTCACTCCGTACGAAGGTGAGGAACAAGTTCTTGCCATCACCCGTGAAGTCGCCGCAGAGCGGAAACACCTCGCCTCCGTCGTTGTCGGCCGGAAGCGCAGGGTCGGTGTACGTGACTGGCTTCGACGGGGTCAGCCTACGTCCGTCCGATCTCCAGGTGACGACGTCGACGCCTTCGCCGTCGGGATTCTGGACGTTGGTGACCACGTCCCCGAACTTGTCACCGTTCACATCCGCGTACGCAGCTCCCTTGACGGTCGGCACGATGGGCTCGGGCCCGTGCTCGACCCAGGGCTGGGTGATCGCCAGGGCCCCGCCGACCCCGAGAGCAGCCACCCCGACCATCGCGGCACCGACCCGGAGCGGAGTGATCTTGGACGGCCGCTGCGCCTCCTCGATCAGGATCGCTTCGCTCTCGGAGGGCGCCCGCACGGCCGCGACCGGGATCGGCACCGGGTTGGGGTCGCTCATCGACGGCGCGGGCACCAGCTGAGCGGGCGCGGTGATCTCGCGCAGCTTCAGCAGGTCGTCCTTGAAGACGGCGGCGCTCTGGTAGCGGTTCCGGCGGTCCTTCGCCATCGAGAGCTGCAGGATCCGGTTGGCCGCCTTGGTCCAGTCGTCGGAGCCGACGAACTGCGGGATCGGCGCGCTCTGATGGGCCATCGCCACCTGCACGGCCGCACCCGAGTAGGGGATCTTGCCGGTCAGCGTGAACCACAGCATGCAGCCGGCCGCGTAGATGTCTCGTGACGGCTCCGGCGAGATCGGCCGGCCATGCGCGTCACGCTCGTCGCGGATGTACTCGGGCGCCAGGTAGTTCCAGGTGCCCGTGATCCCGCCGGCCGGCGAGTCGGCGGACGAGGTCGCGATCCCGAAGTCGCACAGGAACGCGAACGGGTCGAGCGGGCTCGCCGGGTTGCGTACGAGCACGTTCGACGGCTTGACGTCCTGGTGGATGATCCCCGCCTGGTGGGCGTCGTGGAGCGCCCCCGCCACCTGGGCGTTCACCAGGCACGCCAGGTGCGGCGCCAACGGTCCGTTGCTGCGTACGAGTCCGGTCACATCACCGCCCTTGATGAACTGGGTGACGATGAACGGGCTGCCCTGCTGCTCACCGATGTCGTAGATCGCGATGATGTGGGGCGACCTGATCTGCGCCAGGGTCTGCCCCTCGCGGATGAACATGTCGATGAACTGCCGGTCGGCCAGGTGGGCATGCACCATCTTCAGGGCGACCTGCCGTTCGAGCTTGGTGTCGAAGGCGTCATAGACCACGCCCATTCCACCTTCGCCGAGAATGCGATCCAGGCGGTAGTGGCCGAACACTGCCCCGGGATGAAGCGTCGTCATGCCCGCACCCTATTCAGGGTCGCGCAACCCAACCACTCCAATGCGCTAAAAGTCGCCTACTGCTTGGTCGGCGACCACTCGACGATGGTGGAGACGAGCGGTGCGACCTGCCCGGACCGCGGCCGTACGCTGTCGACCTTCTTGTCGCTCACCGTCACCGTCGGATTCATCACGATCGGCACGACGATCGAGTCCCGGACCAGCGTCTTCTCGATCTGGACGCGTACGTCGCGGGCCTCGTAGGGATCGGCGGTGCGGGCCAGCTCGCTGATGAGGCGGTCGCGTTCGCGGTCGCCGCCGCCGGTCGCGTTCTGGCTGCCCTTGCTACCCCACTGCGCCGAGATCTCCGCCGGCGTCTGCGGGATCGGGATCCGGGCGAGGACGGCATCCGACCTGTTGCCGGAGAGCACCTTGTCGGCCGAGGACACGCCGCAGTCGGCGGTGCTCCAGCCCTCGTCGTCGACGGCGTTCGCGATGGCGTCATAGGCGCCCGAGGCGAAGGCGCTCGACTTGTCGTAGGCGATGCACACCCGAGCGCCACGCGGCGCCTTCGCGTCCTGGGAGGCTCCGAACTTCGTGGAGAACCCGGAGTCCTCGGTCGCGATCTGGTAGCCCTCCCCACCCGGCGGGAACAGCACCACGTCGGTGGCTTCGTACGCCTCGGCCCACTCGCCCGCGCCGCCCTCGGCGATGTCGCCGCGGGGAACCGACCGCAGATAGGCCGTGCGGGTGTCCTTGCGTTTGAACAAGCCGCGGTCGGCGCGGAGGATCAGCGCCCACATGGTGCCGTCGTCGGCGTTGGCGACGCCGTAGTCGCGGCGCTCGAGGTCGCGCACCTGCTTCCGGTTGGCCTTGGTCGGGGTGACCTGGACGACGTCGACCTTCTCTCCCAGGCTGTCCAGCGCGTCGGCGCCGGCCGGGGTGAGGCGTACCTGCTCGTAGGTCGGCTTGGCCTCGCCCGCGTACTCCGAGTTGGCCTCCAGGTCGACCTCCTGGCCGCCCTCTCCTGCCGAGATCTTCGAGACCTTGTAGGGCCCGCTGGAGAGCAACGCATCCTCGGACGCCTTGCCGTCCTCGGTGACCGCGAAGGTCGACTTCCACGCCTCCGCGATCTTGGTGAGCTTGGCGGTGTCGGACTCCTCGATCGCGGTCTCGACGACCTCCTTGGCCTCGATCGGGTCCTCGATCTTCAGCGCCTTCTGCCCGACGACGTGCGCCGGCACGGCGACGTCCAAGGCCGTACGCCAGTCGACCACCGGCACCACCAGCGGGACCTCGATGGCGCGCGCGCCCTCGTCGACCTCGGGGATGTAGGCGCTCTTGGTCAGACCCGTCGGCACTCCGCCGAAGTCCACCTTGCCGTCGCTGCCTTCCTGGGCGGTGCCGAAGTAGCCCGAGGTGGCGGCCCAGGCCAGCATCAGGTCGGCGGTGTCGATCGGCACCCCGTCGGACCACGTCGGCTCGGCCAGGTCGTAGCGCACCCTGGCCTGCTTGTCGCCCTCCATCGTGACCTTGCCGAAGGTCTCGTCCATCTCGACGGTGTCCCCGATCAGGGTGCCGAAGGCGCCGCGGGTCAGCGAGGCGATGTCGAGGTTTCCGTCGGTCACGCTCGCCGCACTCGCGGGGTTGGTGCTCGTCAGGGAACCCGTCCACGCGACGGCGACCTCGGACCCCTCCTCCACCGAAGCCGGAAGATCACCCGAGCAGGCGGTGGCGACAAGCGCCAGACTGGCAACGGAAACGAGTCCCGCTCGACGACGTGCCCCAGGATGCACCTTCAAGTCCCCTCTCCGAGACAACGGACGCCCAGATCCTAACGAGCCTCGACGGAGACCGGCTACCGGCGTAGCCGGTCTCCGCCCACCAGGTTGCCGAGACCTCAGCCGGCGGGGATCTCCACCTGCTCCGTGAACTCTGCGATGGTCTTGTCCGAGCCGATCACCTTCGCCCCGTCGCGCTCGTACTCGACCAGGTACGTGTCGGCCTTCTCCTCCGCCTGGAAGGCGATCCAGCCGGTGTGCTCGCCACCGTCGCGCCGCTGCACGTCCTCGAGCGGCGTACGCTTCGCGGCGGTCAGCTCCTCGGTCATCAGACGGGTGTCGGCGCTCTCGAAGTCGGCGCCGTTGTCCCAGGAGATCTCGAAGTTCCCGTCCGAGATCCGGCCGCCGTACTCCTTGCCGGGCTTGATCTTCACCTGCAGCAGCACGACCTCGCCACCTTCGGCGATGAGCTCGGCCTCCTCCGTCGACGGGAAGTCACGGACGGCCGAGACGACCTCGATCGTGTCGCCCATGTCGGGGTCCTTGATCGTCTTCCCGATCTTGACCTCCTTCTCCTCACCCGCCGGTGCTGCGGACGGAGACTCGGAGGCCGGCGCGCTGGACTCGACCTCGACCGCCGCGTCAGCGTCCGAGTCGGTCTCCTCGGAGCCGCACCCGGTCAACGCGAGCGCGAGGCCGAGGCTGAGGCCGACGGCGGCCGATCGATAGGTCCGGACGGTGGTGCGAGTGCGCATGGAGATGTCCCTTTCAACAGTGACTGTTCCCGAGATCGAGAGGTATGGCGCCACCCTGGCAACCCGAGCCCCTGGTGGCCGCTCTTTACTTCGGCGTGTCGCGGTGATCCCGACGACATCGCCTGGCCTTCACCTATCGGCTGTTCTCGGCCACCCACTCCGGGTTGACCGCCAGAGCCGTCACCGAAGCGTCCTTGGTCGGGAAGTCGACGTCCTCCACATCGATCTCCAAGGCGATCGAAGGCTTGCCGGTCGCCAGGTCCGTGCGTACGAGGCTCAGCGCTGTCAGCTCGGTCCACACCCGGTCACTCCGGCGCTTGGTGAACCGCTTGTGCAGCTCGGTCTCGTTGGTCATCGAGTACACGGCGTTCGAGGAGTAGGTGAGCACCTCCGCGTCGAGCCCGATGTATCCCTCCACCCAACCGATCTCGCGCGCCTGGACCGGTGCTGTCGCGCTCGTCGGGAGTGGGGCGCTCCACATCGTGTTCTCGACGACCCAGACGAGCTGGCCGTCCGCGATCGTCACCGCCGAGGGTGCACCGATCTGCGAGGAGGCCTCCTCCGGATAGACGATCTCGTGGTCAACAGCAGCCTTGTCCGGCGACATCCCCTTCGCAGTGGTCCAGGTGCGGAAGAAGTGCTGGTCGTCGTCGTTCTCCCACCCTTCGTAGACGATGCCGTCGGCACAGGGCGACGTGCTGCCCGGGCTGGTGGGCTCCAAGGTGCTCAAGATGTCCGTGCCGTCATGCGGATAGGCCGAGGTCAGCGCCGCGCGGTCCAGCTGGTCCTCCGGGACCGATTGGCTGTCCTCCTCGAACGCCTTGGTGTCAGTCCCCCTCCCCGGCGCGAAGACTCGCTCACCACACACCGCCGCTGTCGACGTCTGACCGTACGGAGACAAGCGTGTAGTCGTCTCGCCGCTCTCGCCATCGATGTAGGTCACGAACGGATCCTTGGATGAGTCCGCGGGGCTGAAACCGACCAACGTCCCCGCGCCGACCTGCACGCGGTACCACTCTTGATTCGTCTCGAGCGACTCGTCGCCACTCGTGCGCTTGCGGTCGATGAGCCCGGACTCGTCGATCACATAGTCGTGCTTCGGATCGGACGTGGTGATTCCGTGCTCCGTCCAGGAGATTCCGGCGCCTTCGATCCCCTCGAGCTCGATCGCTCGCGTCTTCCCTTCGGGCGAGACCAGTACCAGATAGCTGGAGTCCTCCCCGCCCTCGTGCACTCGCATCGCAGCGACCGCATCCTCGATCGCGAAGTCCTCCGGCGGTGGACCGACCGCACAACCCGACACCAACACCGCCGTAGCGATCCCCATTCCTGCCAAACCCCGAGCCACCGTGCACATCCCGCCGTCTGTAGTTGATTAGAGGGACGCTCAGGCTAACGATCCCAGACTGCGACCTGACAACGACTTAGCGGCCCGCAGCAGACCGGAGTGAGTAGGCCCCGCCCGCGGATACTTGGAGCGTCATGGGCTCTGAACCTGCACGAAGCCGCATGTTCAAGCCGCACCGACATCGGTGACCGACTGTGTCGTCGAACTCCGTCAACCTTCCACGACTACGCCGACGGCGGTGACCAGCGAAGGGTCGAGACACAGAGGTCAAAGGCAGTCTTCCAGCCGACGAACTTCGGATCCTCAACGGACATCTCCACGGGGCGAGCGATCGACGCCGTCAGTTGGAGGCCGCGGCGCCTGTTCGAACCTGGGATCGGCGTGACATAGACGATCGACGTCATCACGATCGAACCGCCTTCGAACTTCTTCGTCGACTCGCGTTCGAAGCGAATGAAGCGCTTGTCACCGTACAGTGGCTTTGCGCCGTACTCGGTGATCGCTTGAGTCACGTACCCATCGAGGGTCTCACCGTTCGGCGTCCGCCGAACGGTCGCGAACATCGTCCCAGGAATGTAGGCCTTGCTCGCCGTCTCGTTTGTGGCAGAAAAATAGGCGATGACGCTCTGCTGTTTCATCAAGGTAAAGGCCTGATCCATCTGCGCCCGCAGCATCGCGTGTAGATCTGGCCTGTTGGCGGCCATGAAACGCCGCTTCAGTTCGGCATCGATCGCTTCCCGGTCTGCGTCATCCGGGAGATGCCTCTCCCAGCCGTCCAGCAGTTTCAGATGAAACTCTGGATCCTTCTGAACGCCAAGAAGGTCGCGCAGCGAACCACCGTCGGTTCCGACCATGTCAGACACCTCGATCCAATCGGGTCATAGTGGACTCTTGTCGAAGTCAGTGAACTCCCCGTAGCCAACGAGCCCCTGCGTCCGGAAGATTCTCAGCGCCTGCCGACGGCTGGCGCGCAAGACTTCGATGTCCTCATCAGACAGGCTATCGATCGCGACCTCGGGGGGCTTCACGTTCGAGTGCAGGCGATAGTCAGCAATCACGGCAGCGATCGCCAGGAAGAACGTGATCCACACGGGGATGACCATCGGAAGACGTGGATAGATGTCCACATCGCTCGTGTAGATGAGGACTAGCAAAATCACCGTCGTCACGGCGACTGCCACCGACATCGCGGCGAGCGTCCCGCTCCATTGCCGATGTGACGCTCGGAGCCAAGGCACAAGGAAGTAAAGGACAGCAACGCTTCCTAGAAGCGATCCAATATAGATGCACTGGACCTCGAAGCCTGCAGAAAAGTCTTCAGAGAACTTTCGATATCCGCCACCGCTCACGAACACGGCGGCAGCGAACAGCGGCCCAGCCGTTCCCAGCGCGGCGACCCAGAACATCAACGCTGCACCAATTCGCATCAAGGGATTCCCGCGACGCCGACGGGCCGCTTCCAAGTCGATGTAGGCATGATCCCACACAACCCGGTTCAGTTCGTCGAGGTCGAACGGCTTGTGTCGATCCCTACGATTCGCCCATTCAGCTGGCCGAGGCGCCGCAGCCTTAGGCATCGGTTACCTTCTCCCACTCGTCCATCGCGTTTCGTGTCATACCCTTCACATCGGAGGCGATGAATCGTACGCCTCCCGGGAGATATAACGTGAGTGTCGACAAGACAGCTGGCATCTTCGCCAGCGTGAGATCGAACACCTCACGTGTTCCTGACTCCACGGTGACCATCACTCCACCGTCCTGATTCGCGAATACATATGCTGCGGTAGAAAGGTGCAAGGGGACGCCGTCGATCACCTCGTCGCGCGCTGCGATGCACTTCAGACCGGGACCAAGTGCCGAGCCGCTCCACTCGTCGACGTCAAACCCTGCATCCCGCCATGCCTCGACGGTAACGGGAGATCCAGACGCGAGCTCAACACGAATCCGACTCGGGAGCGGCAAGGGCAGCGGCCAGTGCAGCATGGCGACCAGGGTTCCTGGCACGTGAGCGGCGTGGTACGCATCCCTCAGCGCCGCACGATTCAAGTCATTGGCGGCCTCGTCCCGGGCCCATGCCTCGCCCCACCAGTTGCGTAGACGCTCCTCTTCCGTCTCGATCCATTGATTGATGTCGGTCTTGAGGTCACACGCCGCATAAGTCCATCCGCCGTCCGGATAAACTCCTTCGATGCGCCAATTTTCGTCCACCGTTACGCTCTTTCCGTTATTCAAGCCACGCATTCAACTGAGTTCGTGAAGGCATCAATTGACGACGTCGACGAACGACCCCTCAAACATCCCCGTGACAGTCTGAACACTGCTGTAGAACGAGTTTCCATACTTCGCCATCGCACCCTGAACCTCGCCCGCAGCTGCCCACAGTTTGGGATTGCTTGCGATTCGCTCGAAGTCTTTGACGTCGAGACCGGTGTGGAGGGCGGTCATCATGTCCGGAAATGCCTTTCGCCCCGCCCACGCCATATCGCCGAATCCCGACCCAGCCTTGAAAGCGGCCGAGAACTTCGCAAACTTTGTGGCATTCGCGCCCAGATCGGTCATCGCGTCCGCCATGGCCCCGAATTTTCCGAATGGAACAACATCGAGAGCGGCCAGCCCAAGTTCTAGAAGGGAACACTCACCGGCGCAGTACTGGACCGCGCGCATGGCGAAAACCGCGGCGGAGATTGCGAATGCGATCGCAGCGAACGGACCAGTGAGGAAAATTCCCAGAACAAGGACGACGAGCGCCACGATCTCCAGCACGGCGATGATGTCATCGAGAACTTCCCAGAAGCCGTCCTCGATCTTGCCGGACATCTCGTTGCCGATGCCATTGACTGCCGCGTCATAGGCATCCTCCCAGGAATCGTAGTAGCCATCCCAGGTCTCGGCGGCGTCCTCCCAGTCCTCGCGAGCCTGCTCCTTGGCCTGGGCAGCCTCTTCCTCCTGCTGCGCCTCAGGACTACCTTCGTCCGGCCCAGTACCTGGAAGGCGCGTCGGCGCCCCTTCCATGTTGTCGTACTTGGCCCACATGTCCTTGCACGTGTCGACCTGCGCCCTGATCAGAGGCTGCCACTGCTGGAGCTCTTCGCCGTAGGTTGCGATGATCGGGCCCACCGGCTTGTACAACTGCGCGGCCTCACGAAGGGTCTCCCACGAGTCGCCGATCTTGTCCTGAAGCTTCTCGACCGCCTTGCCGTCCATCTCGCCGCTCGCAAGGTCGTGGACGGCGATCATTTGCAGCTCCTGGGCGCAGTCCTCCATCATCCCGCCCAGGGTTTCGATCCAGTTGCCGCGCGAGATGACAGCGGAGGGATCTCCCTCGACCGTCCTGATTTCCCTACCCTTGGGAGACGAGTCCATGGCAGATGCGTTCCTTCGTTCGAGACTTGAGTCTGGGAATGAATGTGCTCACACCGCGGCGGATGAGCTTGAGGCCGACCCACCTGGGGCACCCGGCGCCTGCACGGAGGTGTTCGACTGGAACTGGAGAGCAGTCTCCCTGTCCCAGTTCTCGAACCCGTCGACTACGCCTTTGACATGGTCGTGAAGCTCCTTCAGGCTCTCTTTGAGGTCGTCCCGCTTGTCGTCCCAGCGTTCCTCGAAGTCCTGCGCCTTGTCGCGTAGCTCACCGCGGCCGTAGGGGTTGCCGATCGCTGCCTCGAGCGCCTCAGAATTGCCCGTCGCGTTCTCGAACTCGTCGACGATCGCGTTGAGCTGCGTCTGGATCCTGGAGAGTGTCTCGATCTTGATCTTGACGTCCGCCATCGCCCGTTTCCCTTCGAACTTCCGTCAAATTGCCCGGTCAAAGTGCCGAATTGTCGCCGCGGGCGGGGCGAATGTCTTCACCCCGCCCCGCGGGCGAATGCTCAGCCGCCGGCGAGCTGCGAGTCCAGGTCCTGGATCGCCGTCGCCATGTCCCGCAGAGCCTGAGCCATGTCCTCGACACCAGCAATGGCATCCTTCAGACCCGTGGTCATCTCCGAGTAGCCGTCCTGGAACTTACCGGACGCCTTCTCCGTCTTGAAGCCATCCTGAACCAGCTCGTCCACGTAGCCCTGGCACTCGTCCAGAGCAGACTCGATCGTGTCCTTGCCCTGGTCGAGCTTGTCGGCGGTGCCGGTCATCTCGTCGTATGTTGCCCCGAAGTCACTCATCGATCTTCGCCTTCCCGCGATCTTGCTTACACGGCGCTCCGTTGCGGCGCCGTTCGTCACCGTCACTCATGCGTCACGTGGTCGTGAGCCCGACGAGCCGACACCGTCATCCCGGGGCTTGGCCGAGATCCGAGCGATCGACGTCGTCACGGTAGTCCTACCCACTACGTCGAGTTCTAAACATCTCCGAAAGTAAAGCTTCTGCTGGCTCCGTTGAGGAGTTCACAGCGGCGCACTGGCGGGAGTCGACACCGCAGCACCTGACCGAGACGGGTAGTGGTAGGCCGACGGACGCCAGCCCACCAACTTGACCAACGCGGGGGCTCAGCCGCCGGCGAGCTGCGAGTCCAGGTCCTGGATCGCCGTCGCCATGTCCCGCAGAGCCTGAGCCATGTCCTCGACACCAGCAATGGCATCCTTCAGACCCGTGGTCATCTCCGAGTAGCCGTCCTGGAACTTACCGGACGCCTTCTCCGTCTTGAAGCCATCCTGAACCAGCTCGTCGACGTAGCCCTGGCACTCGTCCAGAGCAGACTCGATCGTGTCCTTGCCCTGGTCGAGCTTGTCGGCGGTGCCGGTCATCTCGTCGTATGTTGCCCCGAAGTCACTCATCGATCATTGCCTTTCCCGCGATTTATTTGCACGGTGCCCCAATGGGCAGCCGCTGGTCACCGTAGGTCACGCCTCACAAGCTTGTGAAGCGCAATAACGGATTCGTTGTCATCTTCATACAGAGTTCTCGTTCACGCCCGCCAGCGGAATCCGCTGGGTCGCCGATGAGACCGTCGCGACCCAACCGAAATATCCCGCAAGGCACACAAAGAACGCGGGATACGGGCAACCAGAACCAGCCGATCACCTTACCGGCGCCAACCGCACGCCGATCGCGCGACAGGCCAATGTGTCGCGGCCCGAGTCACGGAATCGAGTGACCTCAGAACTCGGGGAGTTCGTCCGGGTCACCCCAGGGGCCCTCGGAGCCGTTGTCACGAACGAAGTGGGACGTCACTGCGGTTGCCGGAGCGGTGACGGTTCCGTCCAACGCGCCCTGGATGCCATTGAGGTACTTCTCGGCGATCTTTCCGTTGAAGACACCGTCGAGCAGGGCAGTCGGCCCGCCCGGAATGTTCTGGACCAGGACGTTGACCGACGACCCCGACCCGTTCTGGTGGACTCGAAGCATGATGACCTTCGGCCACGACAGGGCCTTGGTCTTCTGCCTGATGATCAGGGCCTGGCCCTCATTGTGCACGGCCCTGATCTCGTACTTCTTCTCGTGCTGTGCCACGCCGAGGGCAGCTTGGAAGGCCGCCTCCGGGGTGACGTCGAGGTCAGCGCTTCTCGCTCGTTCCGAACCCACGTGAACCCTTTGCAACATAGATGGATGAAAGCCGTGAAGTTACACGCGCCCCTGAGCATCGAACTTGTGCCACGTTCCGACGCGCATTCGCTGCATCCGGTGACGCTGATCCGGGGTCAGCTCTACGATCCCGCGCTGGCTGAGCACGTCGAGGACCTCCTCGCGAGCGGCGCTGTAGCGCCGCTGCGCGCGATCGCTCTTCGGCACGCCTGCACGATGCTCCGACTTCGACACGAACTGGAGGATTGTCAGGGCGAGACCGAGGACGCCGGCGACCAACGCCGACCACTCGAGCCAGTCCCCGGGAAGCTCACCGTCGTAGGACTTCCCGACGACGAAGGTGACCACGACCGACACGGTCGCCACAAGACCGGACACGATCGCGATCACCGACCGGGAACGCGTCTGCCACCACATGCTGAGCCAGGTGGCCGAGACGACGATCGAGATGACGAACAGGAAGGTCGCGATCAGCGTCAGATCACCCTGGGCGGAAGCGTCCTCCGTCGTGGTCGCCCATGCGACCAGGCCGGCCGCGAGCGCCGGCGCCAGCAGGAAAGCACCGAGCACCATCAACATCGGAACCATGAGCACGCCGAGGAGCCATTTCGGCCCACCCTCGTCTCCGTTCGGGGTGAGCCGCTCCGAGATGATCTGCTTCTCGAGGTCGCCCCACTTGATCGGGGTGGCGACGTTGGCAGACCGTGCCCACTCCTGCGCCGATGGGCCCTTGTCAAAGGACAGCAAGTTCAGGCCTTCCACAATCGATAGGAATCAGTCCCCAGGTCACGCGCTGCCGCGCTTCCACCGCAGCGTAGCGACGCATGCGTCAAGGAGCGCGCGGGTCGCGACCAGCGCGGGCGCGTCAGGTCCTACGTCCGGCGTACGCGCGAAGGCTGCGACCAGCTGCAACGCCCTACGCCGTTGGGTGCCGGGGATCGGGGTGAAGTAGATCAGGGAGTGGTTGATGATCGGCTCGCCATCGAGATCGATCGTCCGCTCCCGCTCGAACCGCAGGGTGCGCGGGTCGCCGAACAACGGCTTCGCGCCGTACTTCTGGATGGCATTGTGGGCCATCTTGTCCAATGACTGACCGGGCTCGCCCGTGCGGATCGAAGCGTTGATCGAGGCCGGCAGGACGACGGCGCCGTCCGGCTGCTCGCCTGCCGGCGCGAAGAATGCGAAGACGTCGTTCTTCCGCATCCCGTCGAATGCCTTGTCGAACATGGCCTTCGCCTCGACGAACAGGTCGGGGCGGTGAGCCTCCATGAAGCGCTTCTTCATCCCGCCGAGGAGCTCATCGTGGCCACCATCGATGTCGAAACGAGCCCACCCTCGCGGAAGGTCGATCTCGAAGTCCACAGTCTTACGCACGCCGAGTTGCTCACGTAGGTTCACAGCGTCGCCCCATCCGTCGCGATCGGCCAAGACTCGTCCACCGGCACTCCGAGCAGAGGAACCGACTCGAACACCTTCCCGTCCTCGCGGACCATCCGAAGTATGTCCTTGAGCGCCACCAGTCCGCGAACGACCGAGGTCGTCAGCTGCGGAATACACTCGTCCACGCCGAGCAGCAGGAGAGTCTCACCATCGCTGAACGCGAAGTTCACCGACTCGATGATGACCGATCCACCCTCGAAGTTCAGCTCCTTGCGCGACGACAGCTGAGCGCCGGGTCCGATGTGATCGGCGTCGGCCGCGTGCACGACGCCGTCCCATAGGGACATGTCCAGTGCCGACCCGCTCTCCACCACGTGCAGGTGGCACATCACCGCAGCCGCCGACATGACCGGCCAAACCTGGAACAGCGCGTACGCCTCAGAGGTCTCACGCTCGTCGAGGGCCATCTGCAGCAGCCCGCGGATGTCCTCGATCGTCGTCGCCTCACCGTCCCAGCGCGGCGTACCGACCAGCTCGTCGAGCATGCTCGACGTCTCGTCGACCCACCGTTCACTCTCGGTGGGCGTCAGCCCTTCAGGAACAGGGAGCCAACCTGGAACATCCAGGTCGTCAACCAGCTCTACTGCCCACTTCGCCACTCTGCACCTCAGACGTTTGTTGCGCTTGAACCGAACCTAGAAACCAAGCCAGGCAGGCATGCCCGGGACCTTGATCTCAGGGATGTCGATCGGGATGGGGTCGAAGTGGTCCGTCCCCTGCGTGAGCTTTCCGGCATTACCGAGGGTGCCGAGCGTCGCTCCGAAGCGGGCCACCCCGAACTCGACCTTCGTGAGGCCACGGAACGCGCCCAGACCACCCTTGAGTGCGTCGAGGTTGCCCATGTACATCTTCAGGTTGTCGGTCCGGAAGGCCTTGAAGGGCTTACCGATCACGCCCTCGAGAACCTCGGCGCCGCTCTTCACCTTGAAAGCGTCCTTGAGCCGCGCTGCCTTGGTCAGGTCGCCGAGCGGACCCTTGCTCATGGCCTTCCAGCTCCTGGACAGAGCGGTCAGCTTGCTGCCCTTCGCCATATTGGCCAGATGGCCGAGCTTGGAAAGGTTCGACAGCTTCCCGATCGGAATGATGGCCAGGGCATCTAGGCCCAGCTGCCCCAGACTCTGCTGTCCGCAGGCGAACTTGATGGCGGAAACGGCAAAGGCGGCGAGCGCGAGGATGGCTGCCAGCGCACCGAAACCGGTGCAGAAGATCGCGACCACAGCGATGATCAGAGCGGCCCACGTCAGGACTTCGTAGACCGCGTCGATGAAGTCCCCGTAGTTGTCCCAGAAGCCGTCCTCGATGGATCCGGACAGGCCGTCGGAGATCCCGCTGACGGCTGCGTCGAAGCCGTCCTCCCATACGTCGTACCAAGTGTCGAAGACTTCGGCTTCGGTCTCCCAGTTCTCGTAGGCTTCCTTCTTGGCCTTGTTGTCGGCGGCCTCTTCCTTGTCGGTGTCGCCGATACCGAGAAAGCCGCCGTCGTCCTCGGTCGTACTGTCGTCCTTGTCACCGGGCAGGGCGTCGTAGATGTCCCAGAGGTCGCTGCACGAGGACGCGGTGCGGTCGATCAGCGGCTTGTAGGTCTCCAGCATCTCACCGTACGTGACGAGCACCGGACCAACAGGCTTGTAGAGGTCGGCGGCTTCTTCGAGGACCTTGTAGGAGTCACCGATGGTCTCCTGAAGCTTCTCGATGGCCTTACCCTGCTGCTGGCCGCCGGCGAAGGTGTTCTCCTTGATGTCGCGCAGCGTGTCAGCCGAGGCATCCATCATCTTGCCGAGCCGCTCGATCGCGGACCCTCGCGCGATGATCCCCGAGGGCGAACCCTCGACCGACTTGATCTCGCGCCCCTTCGGGGAATCCTGCATGCCACCGAACATGGGGGGTTGTCCTTTCCGTCAGGAGCGTTTAAAGACTGTGGGTTCTACTTCGTCTTGGGCTCGAACTGGAGGGCGGTCTCGCTGTCCCACTCCTCGATCCCGTCGATAACGCCCTTGATGTGCTCACTGACCTTCTTCAGGCTGTCTTTGAGGTCATTGCGCTTGTCGTCCCAGCGCTCCTCGAAGTCACATGCCTTGTCGCGCAGATCGCTCATGTCGAACGGGTCGCCGATGTCAGACTCGAGATCCTCAGAGCTGTCAGTGGCGTTCTCGAACTCGTCGACGATCGAGTCCAATGACGTCTTGACCTTCTCGAGCTCGGAGATCTTGATCAAGATATCCGCCATGGCTGTGCACCCTTCACGTGGTTACTGAGCACGCCGCAGAGTGTTGTCTTCGCAGCGCGTGATCGAGGGAAAGAAATGGAGAGATGGTGGGCTAGCAGGCGCTAACCCACCATCTGGGCAACTGTATGAATCAGCCGCCGGCGAGCTGCGAGTCCAGGTCCTGGATGGCGGTCGCCATGTCACGCAGAGCCTGCGCCATGTCCTCGACACCAGCAATGGCGTCCTTCAGACCCGTGGTCATCTCCGAGTAGCCGTCCTGGAACTTGCCCGACGCCTTCTCCGTCTTGAACCCGTCCTGAACCAACTCGTCCACGTAGCCCTGGCACTCATCCAGCGCCGACTCGATCGTGTCCTTACCCTGGTCGAGCTTGTCGGCGGTGCCGGTCATCTCGTCGTATGTTGCCCCGAAGTCACTCATCGATCATTGCCTTTCCCGCAATTTTCGTTACACGACACCGCGTTGCGGCGCCGTTCGTCACCATCACTCACGCATCACATGGTCGAGACGCGTGAACCCGACGAGCCGACACCGTTATCCCGGGCGTGGTCCGAGATCCAGGCGATCAACGTCGTCGCGGTAGTTCTACCCGCTTCGTCCGGCTCTAAACATCTCCGAAGGTAACGGTTTCTACTCACCTCGGTCAGGAGGTCGCAACAGCGCACCGGCGGGAGTCGACACCGCGGCAGCAGCACCTGGCCGAGACGGGTGATGGTGGGCCCGTTGAAGCAAGCCCACCATCGTGACCGACGCTGCGGATCAGCCGCCGGCGAGCTGCGAGTCCAGGTCCTGGATCGCCGTGGCCATGTCACGCAGAGCCTGCGCCATGTCCTCGACACCAGCAATGGCGTCCTTCAGACCCGTGGTCATCTCCGAGTAGCCGTCCTGGAACTTTCCCGACGCCTTCTCCGTCTTGAACCCGTCCTGAACCAGCTCGTCCACGTAGCCCTGGCACTCGTCCAGAGCAGACTCGATCGTGTCCTTACCCTGGTCGAGCTTGTCGGCGGTGCCGGTCATCTCGTCGTATGTTGCCCCGAAGTCACTCATCGATCATTGCCTTTCCCGCGATTTCATTGCATGACGCCCTATCGGGGCACCCAGCCGTCACGGCATTGCACGCGACGCGGAGTAGTGAAGCGCAAATCGCGATTCGTTGTCACCTTCATACATGAGCGTTCCGGTTCTCCCGGCGAGACCTGTGAGGTTGTTCTGACAACCGCCGCCATTCGCGAGCGTTTCCCCGTCCGTTACTCACGCCTCCCGTGCCCGTCGACGCGCCCATGGCCAACCTCCTCCGCGAGCGCAATCGACATCGAGGCAAAGACCGTACGAACTCTTCGCGACGCGCGCCGAGGCGCCAACCCTCGCCCACAGATGTACGGCGAGATAGTTTGAGTCGCGGTCTCGGCAGCGATCACCCCCTGTCGAGACAGGCCATGTCGCACTCTCGTAGGCTCAAGACCGGCTACATGGCCGCTGACCGACGCCGGATGAGGAGCTGACCATGCAGGAGACCGAACGCCAGATCATCATGCTGACGATGGCCACCGGAGTTTTCGCAATCGCATGCATCCCAGCGATCGCCTACGTCCGCGAGCGTCACACGCTAAAGACGTGGATCCGAGGCACGGCCCGTATTCAACTCACCTTCGTCGAAAAGCATCAAACAATTAGCGGCGCAATGACAGATTCTCGGAGCGCTAGGTATGTCTTCCGGACCCCAGACGGAAAACTTCACGAAGGAATGGGCAGAGTCAATGGCCAGCCTGGTGTTGGCGAAGAAGTCGAGGTCAGATATCGGCCCGACGCCCCGACCAAGAACAGTATCTACACCATCCCGAAGATCGCATGGTACATACTTGGCATTCCTTGGACCGTCATCTTCCTTGCCTTTGCCGGCGTGTGCTTGTCCGACGCACTCTTGAGCACGATGTCGAACTGACGCTCACGCACAATTCGACGCGCGGCGTGGCCAATTGGCCGAAGCGCGACATCTCTCAAACTTGTCCTACGTGCTGTTTGCGCGCAGCGAAGAGCATGAATGCCAGCGGAACCCCGGCGATTCCAGCAACGGTAAACCAAACCATTCCGACGTAGTTGAAGACACTGGCAGCGTTTCCGCCTGCAATATCGACAACCCACCAGGCGCCGCGAATCAGAGCAAGCACGGCGAACACCAACAACACAAAGATCCGCACTCCGGCACCCTTGGCTCCTATGACGGCCTTCTCGCCATGGGCGAGCTGGTACGTCGTCACACCGAGGTAGATGACGAAAATTCCGAGGGCCACACTGCCAAAGAGCGACACCGGCCCCGACACTTCATAATCGGAGGCCGATGGAACGATCAATGCGGTTAGCGACTGGAATGCAAGGAGGATGACGATTCCAAAAGCCACACACCAGTGGAAAAAGAACCGCCCCAGCTTGAACGCTGCGCCCTGAGGCCCAATTTGACTCGACACGTTACCTTCCATCAGTTCGGCTTAACCCAGCGGATACTCGCCACAATCAGGTCAAGCAATTCTTTCTGTGCACGCAAGCGGTCTGAGTCCTTTGGCAGATCAGAAGGCCGCACAAGAGACGCCACAAGTTCGAGCGCCTTGAGGCGGCGCGAACCCGGAACTGGCGTGAGGTACGTAATCGAGTGGTTGACGAAGCTACCCTCACCTACGCGAACGTCGACCGCATCCTCATAACGCACGGTGCGTTGGTCGCCAAGCAACGGCTGTGCGCCGCGCTCTCGGATCAGGGACCGGACAAGATTGTCCAGCGGCTGCCCGTCTTCGGAGCGACGATACCGAGCGATGATCGATGCGGCCATCCTGGGCGAGTCTTTCGGAGCGTCGATAGGCGCAAAGAAAGCGAAGGCCCCTGAATTGCGCATCTTGTCAAAGGAATCACGCAGGCCAGGACCCAGAACTGCGTAGGTCTGAGGTTGATGCGCCTGCATCAGGTTGCGCTTTATGGACGCCTCAAACTCGCGAAGTGTCTCATCCGACACCTCGCGCCTCGACCAACCGACAGGAAGTTCGACGGCGAACTCCGGCTGCGGGTCCATGTTGAGCATTGACCGCAGATCGAGCTTATCGGGCATTCTCCACCAACTCCCAAGCCTTCTCATCGAGTACGTTCGCAGGTGCACGTCCAGAGAACTTCGCGCCGTCCGGCCGGAACACTCGAAACACGTTCTTGAGGACACCCAGTCCAGGCATCGCCCCGGCGATCAACGCAGGAAGACTTTGCTCGAGGCTGAAAACCATTGCGGCATCGTCATCAGAAAAGATCAGGTCCACGGAGTGAAGAGTCGCCTCGCCGCCCGCGTCCTTCACCACCTTCTTGGTCGAGAACTGGATCCCAGTCCCGAGTTCCTTCGACTCAACAACATGGACAGCGGCACCGACTACCTCGGTGAAATCAGGAACGGAATCGTGGTCGACCAGACAAACACGACATGTCAGGACGGCGGGACCCGCCAGTGGCCATACCTGAAAGGTTGCCACCGAGGGCAGCGCAGGTTCATCCTGAACTCCGTACTCAAGGATTTCGCGCAGCATTTCCTCGGGTGTTGCCGAACCGTCCCATCGCGGAACACCGACGAACCCGCTCACCTGTGCGAACGCAGACTCGACCCACGCCTCCGCCTCGGTGCTGGTCATGCGACTCGGTATGTGGAACCACCCAGGCTCCCGAAAGTCCTCGACGACCTGAACACCCCAGCGGTCAAGGTCACCCATGTGTCACTCGCATATCTAGAATACCAACCCTGCCGTGTCCGGAACGCTTACGCTCGGGAAACCAAGGTTCCCGGCCCAGCCGTTGATGCTCAGCACGTTGCCGATCCCATTACCACCCGAAACGTACTTGCTCATTGAGGACACGACGCTGGTTTGGCTCAGTGTCATGGGACCCATTCCGATCGACTTGGCAAGAAGACCGTCAGCGACACCTGCGACTCCGCCAGTCGAACCGGTGGCCATGAACTTCCCCACGGTGCTCAGCCCGCCAGCTTTCCACGCACCGATCAGACTGTCATCGGACATCTTCAGCAGACCAGTAAAGGAAGGCGCAGCATTCTTGAACATGGCAACGCCAAGCTTTTCGCCGGTTAGCGACATCCTGCCCAGCGAGCCAGCAACGTTTCCAGCCTTGGTGACTGGAATGATACTTAACGCCGCTATTCCGACGTCCAGCCAGTCGGCCTCACCGTTCGCGACCTGCCCAATCGTGACTGCCGTGGCGAGTACACCGATCCCGACCCCTAGCCAGACGAGCGCACCGATGCCGGTACACAAGGCAGCAATGGCAACGATCGTGCCGACGACCTTGAGGACATCGGCCCAGTCCGACCATGCGCTGTCTTCGATGCTCCCGGCGGTCTTGTCCTCGATGCCGTTTGCCGCAGTCTCGAAGGCGTCTTCCCAGGTGTCGTAGTGCGAGTCGAACTCGGTCGCCTTGTCGATGAAATCCTGGTAAGCTTGTGCTTTTGCCTGATTCTCGGCGGCTTCTTCCTTGTCAGTGCCGCCGATGCCCAGCAGCCCGCCCTCTTCCTCGCTCTGGCTGTCCTCTTTATCGCCAGGCAACGAGATGTAGTGGTCGTACCTGTCTTGCGCGTCATTGACGGCGGTCTCGATCTTTCCCTGGATCTCTTCGAGAGCATCTCCGTAGGCCTTGATCACCGGACCGACCGGTTTGTAAAGTTCTCCGGCCTGTTTGAGAGTCTCATGAGAATCCCCGATTGAGTCACGAAGGGCATTGATCGCCTTACCCTTCATCGAGTCTCCACCTAGGGCGTTGTCGGCGATGTTCTGCAGCACCAATGCGCTGCTGAGCATCATGTCGCCGAGTTCCTCGATCTTCGTCCCGCGCTTGCTGATTGCCTCATGCTCGCCATCGACCGTCTCGATGAAGCGCCCCTTGGGCGAATTTTCCATATAAGCCACTGAAGTCTCCTAGCCAGTCGTCCCGATTAGCGTCCAGCCGGGGCCTTGGCGGCCTTCACTTCTGGGGCGGACAACTGGATCGCGGTGTCGCTGTCCCACTTTTCAACGTTCTCGATGACACCCTTAACGTGCTCCAGAACGTCGGCGAGGCTCTCCTTCAGCTCGTCGCGCTTGTGGTTCCAGCGGTCCTCAAAGTCCTCTGCGGCTTCGCGCAACTCCGATCGCCCGTATGGGTCGCCGATGGCGTCCTCGAGGTCATCCGCGTTGTCCTCCGCGTCCTCGAACTCCGAGGTAATCTCCTTGAGCGCGTCTTTGACCTCGTTGAGCTGATTCAGGTCAATGTAGAAGTCGTCTGCCATACCGATGTCTCTGCTTCTCCCTAGACGAAACAGTTGCCGCTGCTAGCGCTGATTGACGCTTCTACGGTGGATCCGGGCGACTGCCGAGACCCACCGTAGAGGATCTCTGCCAGATCAGCCGCCGGCGAGCTGCGAGTCCAGGTCCTGGATCGCCGTGGCCATGTCACGCAGAGCCTGCGCCATGTCCTCGACACCAGCAATGGCGTCCTTCAGACCCGTGGTCATCTCCGAGTAGCCGTCCTGGAACTTGCCCGACGCCTTCTCCGTCTTGAACCCGTCCTGAACCAGCTCGTCGACATAGCCCTGGCACTCGTCCAGAGCAGACTCGATCGTGTCCTTACCCTGGTCGAGCTTGTCGGCGGTGCCGGTCATCTCGTCGTAAGTTGCACCGAAGTCACTCATCGATCATTGCCTTTCCCACAATTTCATTTGCACGACGCCCCGTCACAGCAGCGTCGTCCGTCACCGTAAATCGCGCGTCACATGGACGTGAGGCGCGAAACCGACGAGCCGACACCCTCATCACAGATACGGTCCGAGATCCGGGCGATCGACATCGTCACAGTCCTTCTACCCGCTTCGCCGAGTTCTAAACGTCTCCGAAAGTAAAGTATCGGCCAAACTCGGTTAGAGGTCGCAGCGTTGTGAATCAGCCGCCGGCGAGCTGCGAGTCCAGGTCCTGGATGGCAGTGGCCATGTCACGCAGAGCCTGCGCCATGTCCTCGACGCCACCGATGGCGTCCTTCAGACCCGTGGTCATCTCCGAGTAGCCGTCCTGGAACTTGCCCGACGCCTTCTCCGTCTTGAACCCGTCCTGAACCAGCTCGTCCACGTAACCCTGGCACTCATCCAGCGCCGACTCGATCGTGTCCTTGCCCTGGTCGAGCTTGTCGGCAGCGCCGGTCATCTCGTCGTATGTTGCCCCGAAGTCACTCATCGATCATTACCCTTCCCGAGATTTCATGAGTTGACGCACGTAAGCGCGCCGCTCGCCACCGTAGGCCACCCTTCACGAGGTTGTGAAGGGTAAAAACGATTTGTTCTCGGATTCATGCAGAGGTTCATGCGGAGCCCTCGGAGTCGCTCGCCAGAGGCATCTGCATGGTCACCATGCGCCCGGCCTGGACGAAGATTCCGCGGCCCGCGGGGAAGTCGGTGCGCTTGAGCTTGCCGAACGGAACCTTGAACAGCGTGTCGCCGTCATAGGTGTCCGGCTTGAGCACGATTCCCTGGCGAGCGGCCTTCCATTCACCCATGACGCCCGAGCCGCCGCCGGCTCGAGTGACGTCGGCGTCGCCGACGAAGAGGTGGTCGGAGTTGTTGACCGCCTGCAGCAGGGCACGCATCGGGCGGTCGGCGGGACCGTCGGCCAGGTGGGTCATGTCCTCGGCGACGATCATGATGCGGCCGGGGAAGGACTCGTCGGCGACGATCTCGGCGAGCTCGGTGACGAGCGCCTTCTCGTCGTCGGGGCGGGTGGCGCTGCGTACCCAGGGCCTGAAGTCGCGGAGCAGGGCACGGCGGCTGCCGAGGTGGAACAGCTTCACCTCGGGGTCGAAGCGCTCGACCGACTCGACCAGGGCCTTGAGGGCGTTGGTCTTACCCGACTGCGGCGGGCCGGTGATGATGAACGAGCCGATCGGGTCGAAGCCGCGCGCCGAGAGGGTGTCGTCGGAGATACCGAAGACGGGCTGGCCGTTCGCCTGGGCTGGCAGATCCCGGCTGGAGATCTTCGTCGGCAGGGCACCGATCTCGCCGACCTCCGGGACGCCCTGTGCCCGCAGCTGGGAGACCAGCTCGTCGAGGGCCTTGGTCTGCTCGGCGACGTTGGTCGTGCCACCCAGAACGGCGAGCTGCACTTCTGCCTTGTCGACGACGGCACGGCCGGGCACCGACTGCTCGTTGAGTACGTCCTTGGGTGCTCCGACCAGCACGTACTGGCTCGGGTCGGAGAGCCGCATGACGACACGGCGCGGGATGTTCGCGAAGACCGCCGTCGGGACGGACCCCGACCGGTCGGCGGTGATCACCGCGTGGATGCCGAGCGGGCGGCCCTCACCGAGGACCCGCATGAAGGACTGGTAGAACGGCGCGCGACCGGCGGCGATCTCCCACTCCTTCTTGAACTCGGGGTAGTTGTCGATCAGGAGCAGGATGCGCGGCATCGACTGGTCGGCGATCTCGCGGTATTCACTGAGGTTCGCGGCCGCGGCCTTGGAGAACAGCTCCGAGCGACGGTCCATCTCCCGCTCGAGGGTGCGCATCAGCCGCTGCAGACGCTCGGCGTCGTCGCCGTCGATGATCGAGCCGACGTGCGGGAGACGCTCGATCGCGCCCAGCGCGCCGGAGGCGAAGTCCAGACCGTAGACCTGGACCCGGCCGAGCTCCGGCCGGGCACCCGCGGCGGTCGCGATCGTCTTGAGCAGCGTCGACTTACCCGACCCCGACGAGCCGAAGATGAGCAGGGAGCCGTCACGGTCGGGGACGAAGTAGGTCGCGTTCTGCTGCTGCCGCTCGGGGATATCGGCGAGACCGAGCAGGATCTGACCGTCGCCCTCCAGCGGGAGGTCGCGCATCTCGACCACCGAGGCGAGGTCGTCGAGCCACGGGCGCCGTGGGGTCATCAGCCCGGCGGTGGCCGACGCCTTGATCAGGGTGGCCACGATCCGCTTCTGGTCGTTGGGGCCGAGGTCCTCGTCGTGCGAGTCGCTCTCCGGCGGCCGCTCCGGCTCCCACTCGGTGATCGAACCGAACTTGAGCTCGGCCACCTTCACATCGGCGGTGACCACCTCGTCGTCGCGCGTCCAGCCACCCGCGTAGGCCGACTGGAACGGGGTCAGGCGTCCCGGCCCGGTCTTCGCGATGCCGCGGCCCGGCAGGGACGGCGGGAAGGTCCCGGCGATCGGGTCGTCGACGACGTCCTTGGAGTCGGTCTCGTCGGCCATGCGCAGCGCGACGCGGAGGTTGGTGTTGGCCCGCAGGTTGTCCTTGATGACACCGGCCGGACGCTGGGTCGCCATGATCAGGTGGATGCCGAGCGAACGGCCTCGCTGAGCGATGTCGACGACCCCGTCGACGAACTCCGGCACCTCACCGGCCAGAGCGGCGAACTCGTCGATGACCAGCACCAGCGCGGGCGGGCACTCCGGGTCCTGGCGCTTCTCCAGCTCGAGGAGGTCCTTGGCCTTCTTCCGGTTGAACAGGTGCTCGCGGTAGTGCAGCTCGGCCTTGAGGCTGGTCAGCGCGCGGCGGACGAGGTGCGGGCTCAGGTCGGTCACCAGACCGACGCAGTGCGGGAGCTCGATGCAGTCGGCGAAGGCCGAACCGCCCTTGTAGTCGACGAAGAGGAAGGTCACCCGGTCGGGCGAGTGGGCCGAGGCGATGCCGAGCACCCACGCCTGCAGGAACTCGGACTTACCGGCACCGGTGGTGCCGCCGACGAGGGCGTGCGGGCCCTGCGTACGCAGGTCCAGGGTCATCGCGTCCGAGGCGCCCTGTCCGATGATGGCGCGGAGGTTTCCGGCCTTCTTCAGCCGCGGCCGCGGCCGGTCGGAGCGGTCGATGATCGAGTTGTTCTGCCGCCAGCGCTCGATGACCGAGTGCGGGTCCTCGGCGACTTCGTTGCCCACGAGGGACAGGAAGCCGACCGAGTTCGGCAGGTCGGAGGAGTCGTGGACGACGGTGCTGGCGTCCACGACCGGCGCGAGCCGCTTGGCGAACATGTCCATGTAGGCGTTGGAGACGCCCTCGACGGTGACACCCTCATAGAGGTCGCCGTTGCGGACCAGGCCGACCGTGGCGTTCTCCAGACCCTCGCTGACGTCCAGGTAGCTGCGGCAGACCGCCGGCAGCGCCTCGACGGTGGACGACATGAAGACGGCGTGTACGCCGACATCGGCGCCGCGCTCGAGGACCTGGACCAGGCGGGCACGGTCCACCGGTGCGTCGTTGGTGACGAAGACGATGATGGAGACCTGCACCCGGGCGTTGGTCTCCTCGCCGGCCCGAGCGACGTCGGTGCCGTACTGCATCGGGTTCCACTTCTCGGGGAACGGGCCGCGGTGCTCCGCGGTCCTCCCGGCGCGCATGATGTATTCCTCCAGCGCGCTGAGCAGGGCGTTGGCCGTCGGCGCGGAGTCGGCCAACGGCATGTCCTTGAACCGGTTGGTCTCGGAGGTGGTGTGCGGCAGCCACTTCAGCCACTCGAACTCCTCGACCCAGTCGGGGTCGGCGAAGGCGACGGTGACAACCTCGTTGGGCGCGTGCAGACCGAAGAGCTGCACCGCGAGCCCACGCATCGCATCCGCGGCCGGGCCGGCCGGACCGGCGACACCGACGGAGCCCACCGCGGGCAGCGACTCCAGGAGCGGTACGTCGTCGACGTACTTGTAGCGCTCCTTCAGACGGTCGATCCGCTCGATGAACTCGGGCAGACCGTTCTGGGTGTCGCGCTCCGCGATCGAGTTGCGCGACAGCGCGCGAGTGGTGCCGAGACGTACGGCCAGGAAGTTCCAGTGCTCGGGACGCCTGGTCCACAGCCGCGGACCGAGCTGCATCGCCTGCTCGAAGACCTCCGCGACCGCAGGGACCTCCTCGTTGCGCGCCAGCTCCTCCTCGGGCTTGCTGCGGTAGAAGACCTCTTCCAGCTTCTCGAACTGCCGCTCGAAGAGCTCGATCTCGTGGTCCTGCTTCGCGCCGGCCTGACGGTGCTGGTTGATGTAGTTGCCGACCGCCATCATCGGGGTCATCACGACCAGCAGCAGCGCCCGGGCGCGGCCGGTCATCGCGTAGATCGAGAGCGCCATGATGATCGGCGCGATCAGCACGAACCACGGGAACAGCTTCTTCTGCATCTCGGTCGGCATCCACGGCGGCGGGTGCTCGGTGCCGGGGTAGCGGACGTCGACCCGCGGGCTGCGGTTGAAGAGCAGGCCGCCACCGCGCTCGAGCACCGGGTCCTCGACGGCGGAGAGGAAGTCGGCCGAGAGCTGCATGACCAGCGTGGTGCTGCCGATGACGACGGGCGTGTCCGGCGCCAGACGTACGCGGGAGACCTGGGTGCCGTCGACGACGACGCCGTTGGCGGAGTTGAGGTCGACCAGCTCGACCGAGCGGTCCACCTCGATGCGGGCGTGGCGCTTGGAGACCATCGGGTCGGCGAGCACGATCTCGTTCTCCGGGCCACGACCGATCGAGGCATGCCCCGTGACCAGCGGGAATGCCTGCCCTCGCACGGGCCCGTCGATCGCTCGCAGCACGCCGACGCTCTTGCGCCGGGAGCCGGTCGCCTCGTGGTCCGGTCCCAGGTTGACCACCGCAGCGGCGAACCCGGACCCGATCGGAGCCTCGCCGATGGGGATGTCGTGCTGGAGCGGCTCCATCCGCTCCGCGGTCGGCGGGGCGACCGCCAGGGTCAAGACGTCGTGCTCGCCCGCGATGATCGAGCGCGCCGGGTCCGCGTCGGCGATGTGCCGAGCGACGTCACCGGCGGTGGCCGTGGAGTCGGCCGTGACGATCACATCCGCAGGCGCGACACCAGGCCGGTGCAGAGTGAGCTTGACCTTCATCCTTCGTTCCCCTCGTCAACGTGCCTAAGAGACCATGCAGCAGGATCGTGCGAGTGGGGCCGCGTCACCCGCGGCGCACCAGGGCTGAGCGGTCGCCGAAACGGATCATCGCGCCGACCGGTGCCAGCACCGGCTCCCAGGCGTTCAGCCGTCGGGTGGCACCCTCGTGGATCACGACGGTGCCGTTGGTCGAGCCGCGGTCGGTGACCTCGACGCCGTCGCCGCTGGGGCGGAGCGACAGGTGGGTCTTCGAGACCGACACGTCGATGATCGAGACCGTACGCGCGCCCAGCGTGTTCTCCGTCAGAGCCGGGTCACGGCCGACCAGCACCAGGCCGGTCACCGGGATCCGCTCGCCGGAGTCGACCTTCAGCATGATGCCCCGCTCGCGCGGCGGCTGACCGCCGGACGTGGGCGGAGGCGTGGGATGCGGCGTCGGGTGCGGGGTGGGGTGCGGCGTCGGGGCGGGAGTCGGGTGTGGCGTCGGGGCCGGCGGCGTCGGAGCCGGGGTCGGGTACGGCGTCGGTGTCGGGGTGGGCGGCGGCGGGGGCACCGTCTGGCTCTGGTCGGGCGTCACCGCGCGCGAGGTCGGGATCGACGGGGTCACCGGCTTCGGTGCCACCGGTCCCGACGGCGGGGTCGCGAGCGCGCCACCGGGCGAGGCGCCGGTCTCGTCGTGCTTCGCCTTCGGGCGGGATACGCCGAGCACGCCGGCGCTGACCCGCCCGGCGGGGCGGTAGCTGCCGGCGTCGTGGTCGTTCGGGGTACTGAGCGACGGCAGCGACTTCCGCTCCGCGACGGGCGCAGCCGCGACCGTCTTCCGGGCGATGCGCATCCGCTTCTCGTCATAGGGGTCGAGGCCGGCGCGGACGTCGACCATCCAGGTCTCGGCGACCTTGTCGTGCCAGCCGCGGTTGCGGTTCTCCTTGTCGAACAGCGGTGAGGCGAGGAAGGCGATCGGAGCGATCGGGATGATCCCGGAGCCCCAGAGCACCAGGGCGCGGAGGAAGGCGCGGCCGACGCCCGGTCGCTCGAGCGTCTTGACGTTGATCGAGCGAACTCCGGCGACGGACTTGCCCAGCGTGACCCCGCGGCGGCCGTGGAAGACGATCTGGACGATGACGAAGATCAGGCTCAGCAGCACGGTCGCGCCGCCCGCGATCGCCGCCAGCATGAAGTCGGGGTGACTCAGGAACCGGGCGAAGCCGAACTTGCCCTGCGCCAGCTTCATCAGCAGCGGGAGCGTGAAGACGAGGTAGGGGATCTGCAGGAGCAGGTAGCAGACGATGTCGACGGCGGCCGCGACGGCACGACGGCCCAGCGGCGCGTCCTTCAGCCCGAGCGAGGCGGCGTAGGCCGGGTCCGGCTTACCATCGGCGGTGAGACCCTCGATCCGGTCGTCATGCTCGGCGACCTCCCATATCTCCACCGCAAGAACTCCCTCACGCCCGATATCCGAGTCCCGACGTCCGAGAACTGCGGCGCTGACCAACGACGCCAGCAGGTTACCGGAATGTCCCGGCTCGGGCGCGATGGTGTCTGGCAGGATCGACGCATGTCAACACCCTCCGGGCCATCAGGGAGCCTCGAGCGCATCGTCTTCTCGGACGGGAGCACCGCCGATCTCGTACGCAAGGAGGACGGCTGGGCCATCCAGATCGACGGCGTCGCGCAGTCCCACCTCGGCGAAGACCCGGCGCTGCCGCCGAAGCTCGCCTCGATCCGGTGGATGCTGGCTGCGCTCGGGGATCAGGCGCCCCGCAGCGCCGCCCACCTGGGCGGGGCGCTGCTGGCCCTCCCGCGCGCGGTCGCCCACCGGTGGCCCTCGGTCACGCAGACGGTCGTGGAGCTCGAGCCTGCGCTGGTCGAGCTCACCAGGTCACGGTTCCCGCTTCCTTCCGGGATCACGATGGAGACCGCCGAGGCACGCTCGTGGCTCGAGGCGCACCCGGGCTCGGAGCACGACGCCATCGTCATCGACGTCTTCGTCGGCAATCGGATCCCGCCGGCGTTCACCTCGCTCGAGTGCATGACCGCAGCACGCAGCGCACTGTGCGAGGAGGGCCGGCTCGTGCTGAACTCCGTCGCCGGCCCCGAACTGCTCTTCACCCGCCGCGAGCTCGCCACATTGCGTACGGTCTTCGGGCATGTCGCGATGATCGTGCAGGGCTCCGCGCTCGCGGGAGCGAGGTTCGGCAACGCCACGCTGATCGGCTCGGCGTCCCCGATCGACGGCGACGCGATCCGCTCGTCGCTCGGCGGGGACCCGTCGAAGGGCGCCCTGGTGACCGACCTCGACCCGATCATCGACGGAGCCGATCCGATCAGCGACGCCGACCCGCTCTGGTCCCCCGAGCCGAACCTCCCCGACGCGAGCGCCGCGCTGCGGCTCCTCGAGCAGGCCCGCCAGGCGGTCGACACGCTCAGATCCGCCGCGGACTGAGTCTCCATCGGCTTTGTCTAGCGAGATTCGGCCCTATCGCTCGGCAGATACCGCGACAGGCATCGACAACCATTTCTTTTACCGAAACCGGCTTGTAACGTTCAAACAACCTGCTTGCGACTTGCGGGCGGGATGCTTGATGCGCAGAACAAACCACGATGCACACCATCTATCCGTTGTAGGGGGGACCTCGATGGAAACACTCACCGCCACCCAGCCTGAGGCCAACAATGCCGCGAAGCAGCACAGCCTCAAGTTCCGTCACGCCAGTGCCCTGACGAAGCTCATGGACGAGCGCCAGGACCTGCGCGGTGTTCACGTGTTCGCCGACTTCGTCGACGACTCGGTCCGCTGGTCCGCGTGACCAGCAGCTAATTGGGGGGATCCACCGATCCCGTTGCGCAAGGCCCGGCCGACGGCCGGGCCTTCGCCAATTTCCGAGGCTCCGGCTAGGCCGTGTCTTTGGGAGACACGGCCTAGGAGCTGCGGTGGACGATCCGGCCGCCGACGGTGGTCAGCACGACCCCGCCGTGAGCGATCGCGGCGAGATCACCGACCGAGGCCCGGAGCGGGTCGATGTCGAGCACGGCCAGGTCGGCTCGAGATCCGGGAGCGACCGTGGGCCGACCGTCGACCGACGCCGCCAACGCCTCCTGGATGGTGAGTGCCTGCTCGGGATGCCACGGCTCCTTGCCGTCACGCGAACGACCGACGGCGGCCGAGATGGCCAGCCACGGGTCGAGCGGCGCGACCGGAGCATCCGACCCGAGCGCAACCCGCACGCCCTCGTCGAGCATCCAGCGGGTCGCGAAGCAGCGGTCCTCCCGACCCGGCCAGACGTCCTCGGTCATCTCGCGGTCGTCGAGGATGTGCGCCGGCTGCACGGACGCGGTGATCCCGAGTCGAGCCATCAGCGGCAGATCCTCGTGACGTACGAGCTGGGCGTGCTCGATGCTCCCCCGCGCCCCCGTCGTCGCGTACGCCGCCAGCGCCTCCGACACCGCCCGGTCACCGATCGCATGGGTGGCCACCTCGAGGCCGGCCGTGTGTGCCTTCGCCAGAAGCCCCTGCAGCTCGTCCGGAGACTGGTTCGGCGCTCCGCAGCTGTCGGGGTCGTCGGCGTACGGGTCGCAGCACCACGCCGTTCGCGTGCCGAGCGAGCCGTCGCTGATGATCTTGAGCGGACCCATCGTCAGCCGGTCCTCGCCCGGGAGCAGCCGGTCGCCCGTACGCAGCCCCTCGGCGATCGCCTCGTCGAGCTGGTCGGCATAGGTCGCGACCCGGATGCGGACCAGGTCGCACCCGGACACCCACCGCGAGCGCCAGTCGTCGAGCCGGATACCGACCTCGAAGTCGGTCATCCCGACGACGCCGAGCGCGGCGGTCCGGGTCAGCATCCGGCGGAACGCCGCCGGCGTGCTTCCGCTGGACTCGAAGAGCTCCGCGATCCGCGGGTACGTCTCGTACCACTCGGTCTCCTGCACCATGTCCTCCCGGCGCGGCAGGTCCACGGCGTCGAGCGCGGCGGTGTTCAGCCAGGCGTGGTGGAAGTCGTGGTTGACGAGGATCGCGGGCGTGCCGCCGGTGACCGAGTCGAGCTCGGAGACGGTGCCCCAGCGGTCCCAGGTGCCGGCCGAATGCCCCATACCGACGATCGCCTCACCCGGCTCGACCTCCCGCGCGGCGGCGGCGACCCGTGCCAGCGCCTCGGCGGGCGAACGGGTGCCGTGCAGGTCCAGCCTGCTGGCCCGCAGCGTCCACTGGCCGAGGTGGGTGTGGGCGTCCCACAGACCCGGCACGAGCCAGCGGCCACCGGCGTCGTACGCCTCGACACCATCAGGTCGGGCGAGGCCTTCTCCGACAGCCGACACGACACCGTCGGCGACGAGAACGTCAACCACCCCGGCGGGCGCGTGCGCGCGGGGTGAGAGCGGAACGATGCGTACGTTCCGGAGGAGAAGGTCGGGCATGAGCAGACGATAAAGATTCTGCCCATGCCCGTGCCAATCAGACCCGGACGACCGCAACTCACCCGGCTCAGCGGCGCTTGAAGATCCCCCGGACCAGCTCCCTGGCGGCGGTGCGCGCAGCCTGCTTGAAGGCGGTCGACTTCACCACCGTCTCGATCATCGAGTCGTCATCGTCACGCGACCGCGACCGCGAACCCGAGGGCTTCTTCGAGGCGGTCTTCTTGGCCGCCTTCTCGGCCGCCTTCTCCTCCGCCTCGGCGGTGCGTGCGGCCGCTGCCGCGTCCGTCTTCGCCTTGATCTGGTCGGCGGCGGACTCGACCTCGACGGCCGCGGTGTACTTCGCCGCCAGCGGCGAGGCCGCCACGGCAGCCTCCATCGCGGCAGCCTCTGCCGGACCCATCAGCGACTCGGGGGCGCGCAGCCGCGTCCAGGCGACCGGCGTCGGCGCGCCGCGCTCGTTCATGACGGTCACGATCGCCTCACCGATCCCGAGCGTCTGGATGACCGCGCCGAGGTCGTCGTAGGAGGAGGTCGGGTAGGTGTTGACGCTGGCCTTGAGGGCCTTGGCGTCGTTGGGCGTGGCGACGCGCAGCTGGTGCTGGATGCGCGAGCCGAGCTGCCCGAGCACGTCGTCGGGGACATCGGTCGGCTTCTGGGTGACGAAGAAGACCCCGACACCCTTGGAGCGGATCAGCCGGACGGTGTTGGTGATCTGGTCGAGGAACGCGTCGGAAGCGTCGTTGAAGAGCAGGTGCGCCTCGTCGAAGAAGAAGACCAGCTTGGGCTTGTCGACGTCGCCGACCTCGGGCAGCGCCCGGAAGAGCTCGGCGAGCAGCCACATCAGGAAGGTCGAGAAGATCGCCGGCCGGTCCTGCAGGTTGGGCAGCTCGAGCAGCGAGATGATCCCGGCGTCCCCGTCGTTGCGTACGAAATCCGTGACGGCGAAGGCCGGCTCACCGAAGAACTCGTCCGCACCCTGGTCGGCGAAGGCGATGAGCGTACGCAGGATCACTCCTGTCGTCGCGGACGAGAGGCCGCCCAGGCCCTTGAGATCGGCCTTGCCCTCGTCGGAGACCAGCCACTGCAGCACCGCGCGCAGGTCGTCGAGCCCGACCAGCTTCAGGCCGGCCTTCTCGGCGTAGTGGAAGACGAGGCCGAGCGAGGACTCCTGGGTCTCGTTGAGGTCCAGCACCTTGGAGAGGAGCGTCGGGCCGAAGGCGTCGACCGTGACCCGGACCGGGATGCCGGTGCCCTCGCCGCCGAGCGCGAAGTATTCGACCGGGAACCCGCGCGCCTGCCAGGTCTGCCCGACGGAGGCCGCCCGCGCCGTCAGCTTTTCGCTCGACGCGCCCGGCGCGGCCAGACCGGAGAGGTCGCCCTTGATGTCGGCGGAGAACACCGGGACCCCGGCTGCGGAGAGCTGCTCGGCCAGCAGTTGCAGGGTCTTCGTCTTTCCCGTGCCGGTCGCGCCGGCGACCAGCCCATGCCGGTTCAACATCCCCAAGGGAATGCGAATCGGCGTCTCCAACAACGTCTCAGCGTCCGCCATGAGGCCCCCGAGCTCGAGGGCGGAACCCTCGAATTGGTAGCCGGGCCCGACCGCTTCTGAGAGAGCAGCAGCATCCGTCATGCGCCGACTCTATGTTGGGTTTTGCCCCGAGGGCGATACAGTCACGAGGGTGATCTTCAAGCGTGTCGGCGACTCTCGCCCCTACCCTGACCATGGTCTGACGACCAAGGGGTGGGCCGCGCTGCCTCCTCGAACGGTCCGTCTCGACGAGCTGGTGACCACGAAGGACACCCTGCAGCTGGTGGCTCTGCTCAACGAGGACTCGACGTTCTTCGGGGACCTCTTCGCCCACGTCGTGGAGTGGAACGGCGACCTCTATCTCGAGGACGGGCTCCACCGGGCGCTCCGCGCGGCGCTGCAGCAGCGCAACGTGCTGCACGCCCGCGTGCACACGCTGGGCTAGACCCTCCGAGCGGTTAGGCTCGGCGTCATGCTCGATTCGGCCCTCACGGGAGTTCGTACGTTCATCATCCTCGCCGTCCTCGCGGCCGCGGTCGCTCTGGCCGGAGCCTGGGGATGGAAGGCGATGACCGCACCCTTCCCGCAGAAGGTCGATGTCGGGCCGTGCGTGGACACGCCGGTCAAGAAGGGCTCCGAGGTCTATCCGTCGCAGGTGGTCGTGACCGTGCTCAACGCGAGCACGCGGGCCGGGCTCGCCACCCGAGCGATGACGGATCTGGTCGACGCGGGCTTCGTCAAGGGGTCCACCGGCAACGCACCCAGCGGCACCAAGCTGAAGACCGTCGAGGTGTGGACGACCGACAAGAACGCACCCTCCGCCGCGCTCGTCGCGAGCTGGCTCGGCGACGCGAAGATCGTCGAGACCAAGTCCGACATCCCGGGCATCGTGGTCGTCACCGGCGAGAACTTCCCCAAGGTCACCGGCGGCGAGAAAACCGTGACCGCCAAGGCGGGCGGCACGATCTGCAGCCCTCCGGTCGAGTAAGGCACGCCCTCGTCACCGCAACCAGCCCGCGAGCCGTCCCTTCCGGCTGACCAGCTCGAGGCGCCGTTCCGCGTGCTCACGCTGGTGGCGAGGCACGACGACCAGGACGACGTCGCGGGCGCGAAGCACCGTGGTGCTCTCCGGAACCAGGGTCCGTCCGTCGCGGATCAGCAGCGACACCGACGACCCCGTGGGCAGCCGGAGCTCACTGATCTCGACGCCGTGCAGGCGCGACTCGGGCGGGATCCGTAGCTGGATCAGGTCTGCCGCGATCTGCTCCAGCGGCGCGACGTCGAGGTCGAGCGAGCGCGGGTCGTTGGGGCGGGCGACATCGAGCACCCGGGCGACCCACGGCAGCGTCGGGCCGGTCAGCAGCGTGTAGACGACGACCATCACGAAGACCAGGTCGAAGAGCTCCTCTGCGCGGTCGACGCCCTCGGCCAGCGGGATGGTGGTCAGCACGACAGGCACCGCGCCACGCAGCCCCGCCCAGGAGACGAACGCTGTCTCGCGCCACGACATCCGGGAGACCACGGTGCTGACCAGCACGGATGCCGGCCGGGCGACGAGGGTCAGGATCAGACCGGCGGCGAACGCGAGCCCGATCGTCTGGAGGTCGATACGCCCCGGGGAGAGCAGCAGCCCGAGCATCACGAAGAGCCCGATCTGGGCCAGCCAGGCGACGCCCTCGGCGAAGGATCTGGTGGCACCTCGGTGGGGCAGCTCGGAGTTGCCGAGCACGAGCGCGGCCACGTAGATCGCCGCGAACCCCGACCCGTGCAGCCACGCCGCTCCGCCGTACGCCAGGAAGGCCAACGTCATCACCGCCAGCGGGTAGAGGCCGGCAGAGGGCAGCGCGGCCCTCCGCATCAGCCATGCACCACCGAACCCGACGAGCAGGCCGATCGCGATGCCCAGCAACAGCTCGCCGACCACGATCCCGGCCACCACGACCGGGTGGTGCTCAGCGATCGCACCACTGGCGATCAGCGTCACGATCACCACGGTCGGGGCGTCGTTGAGCCCGGACTCCGCCTCGAGGACGCCGGTCAGTCTCTTGGGCAGCGGCACCACCCGCAGCACCGAGAACACCGCGGCCGCGTCGGTCGGCGAGGTCACCGCCCCCAGCAGGAACGCCAGCTGCCAGGAGAGCCCGAGCAGGTAGTGCGCACCCGCCGCGACGATCCCGATCGAGATCACGACCCCGACCGTGGCCAGCATCAACCCGAGCCCGAAGGAGGGACGTACGTCCTTCCACGATGTCGTCAGACCACCTTCGGCCAGGATCAGCGCCAGCGCTCCGAAGCCGACCGCATGCGCGAGCGCGGCGTCGTCGAACCGGATCCCGAGCACCGACTCACCGAGCAGGACGCCCATCAGCAGGTAGATCAGCAGCGACGGGAGCCCGGCCTTCGTGGACATGCGCACCGCGAGGATCGCCAGGAGCGTGACCAGGGAGCCGATCAACACGAACATGTCGAACTGATGGACGTCGAAACTCATGCGCGCCGGGCCCCCCTCCGACCTCTGGGACTGCATCCTAATGTTTGCTCCTATGGACCGCCTGACTGTCGCCCAACGCGCGAACGTGCCTCCCTTTCACGTGATGGACATGCTCGAGCGGGCGGCGCAGCGACAGCGGGCGTACGGCGATCTCATCTCGCTCACCTCGGGGCAGCCCTCCACGGGGGCGCCGCAGGCGGTCAGCGCCGAGGCGGTGCGGCTGCTGCAGAGCGGTGACCCGCTGGGCTACACGCCGGCGACTGGCATCCTCGAGCTGCGCCAGGCGATCGCCGGACATCACCGGGCGTGGCACGGGATCGAGGTCTCCCCCGACGACGTGATCGTCACGACCGGTGCCAGCGGCGGCTTCCTGGCGAGCTTCCTGGCGGCGTTCGACGTCGGGGACCGGGTGGCGATGGCCCGGCCGTCCTACCCCTGCTACCGCAACGTGCTCGCCGCCCTCGGGTGCGAGGTCGTCGAGATCCCGACCGGTGCCGCCGAGCGGTTCCAGCCGACCGTGGAGCAGGTGCGGGAGCTGCACGAGCGCGTCGGCCTGAAGGGGCTCGTGGTGGCCAGTCCGGCCAACCCGACCGGCACGATGCTGCTGCCCGAGGAGCTGGCCGCACTGGCTCGCTACTGCGAGGAGGCCGGGATCCAGCTGATCTCGGACGAGATCTACCACGGGCTGACGTATGGCGGGGACGGTAGCCGTGGCCGCAGCGCCTGGGAGACCTCGCGCGACGCGGTCGTGTTCGGCTCGTTCTCCAAGTACTTCTCGATGACCGGCTGGCGTATCGGCTGGCTGCTGGCGCCCGCCCATCTGCGACGCGCGATCGACGTACTGGTCGGCAACTTCACGATCTGCCCGCCGGCGCTCGCCCAGCATGCCGCCGTAGCAGCGTTCACCCCGGACGCGTACGCCGAGCTCGACGGTCACGTGACCCGCTATGCGACCAACCGTGAGGTGCTCCTCGACGGCCTCCGCTCGCTCGGGGTCACGGAGATGGCCCCGGCCGACGGCGCGTTCTACGTCTACGCCGACGTCAGCCGCTGGACCGACGACACCATGGCCTGGTGCCACCAGATCCTCGACCGCACCGGCGTCGCGATGGCGCCCGGGATCGACTTCGACCCGGTCGACGGACACCGCTTCGTACGTCTCTCCTTCGCCGGCTCCGCCGCCGAGATCGAGCAGGGCCTCGACCGCCTCTCCACCGTCCTGCGCTAGGCCGACGCGGGCGATTTCGAGAAAGTTCACGATTTTACGTTTAGAACCTCTCCGGCGGGGTAGGACCAACACAGAGATCTGTCCGAGGAGGGATATGTACGGCGACAGCGACGTGATCCGCCGCCGGGTGAGCCGTCTGCGTGAGCAGGCGGATGACATCCGCACGAGTGCCGACAAGCTGGTGACACAGGCCGAGGCCGTGCCCTGGCGCGGGCGGGCCGCCGAGTCCCTCCGTGGACGGATGAAGGAGCGGGCCACCGCGCTGCGAAGCTCGGCCGAGAAGCATGATCGCGCGGCCGACGCTCTGGCCAAGCACCTCAAGCAGGTAGACCTGTTCAAGGAGCAGATCGCAGAGGCGGAGGCTCGCGCCGAGTCGCTGGCCGCCGACGGGCTGGCGGTCGACGGATTCGAGGCCCCTGAGCCGGGCCACAAGGACTGGCTGGAGGTCACCTTCCGATGACGACGATCGATCTGGGCCCCGCTCCGGCAGCGCCGACCGAGCCGTGGGAAGGAGTCCCCCGCCGGGTCGGCCTGACCCTTCCCGAGCTCACCCACGCCTGCGAGAGCATCGGGGCGCCGCTCCCGTTCGAGGTCGCGACGCACCGCGACGACGGGCTCGACGCCCGATTGGGACAGACCCGCTCGGCAGCCGAGGACGAGGCCCTGGCCCGCGCCGTCGCCGGCTTCGGCGAGGGCAGCGCCTCGCTCCGCCGCCGTGACCTCCTCGACGCCAACGGCACCCTCGACGCCGGGATCACCGGCGCGCTGGGTCTGCTGGCGACCCCGGAGGTGGTCATCGACCTCGACGTCGTCGTCGACGGCCTCCGTGGCCGCGCCTGGCACCGGCAGAAGGGGGAGGCGGCCGCCTCGCTCGCCACCGTGGACGGCCTCGTCTTCGAGCTCTCCTGGTATCCCTCGGCGGCCTGGTCGAGCGAGCTCGGCCGAACCGCGACGCTGCCGGGTGACACCGCCCGGCTGACCTCGGCGGTGCCCGAGCAGCTGGAGGTCCCGTTCGCGACCGCCGACGCCGTCTTCGAGGCCCTGCGCACCGGGCGCGGCGATCTGGTGCCGGTGCTGACCGAGGGCGACGTCGTCGTCTCCAGGGCCCTCGAGGCGCTGTCCACCGAGGCCCACGGCCGGCTGCGCGCGGTCGTCGCGACGACCGCCGACCCGGAGAACCCGCTGATCGGCACGGTCTCCTGGACGCTGGTCAACGACGGCTGGCGTTCGATGCGTACGGTGTCACTCGATGGCGAGCTGACGCTGCTGATCACCAGCGTCGAGCCGTCCGAGCTCGCCGCAGACCTTGCCCCTGTTCTCGCGGAGGTCCGATGAGCACTTCGTCCAACGATCCGATCAACCGCCTGGGACCGCTCCCCGATGGCGCACCCGACTCGGTGCCGCCGCCCGCGGGTCCGGAGGACAAGTACGAGCAGATCCTCAGCCTGGCCGGCTCCATCGGCGACGCCGGCGCGCAGCTGCGCGAGTGGGCCGAGATCGGCGCGGAGATCCTCACAGACGACGACGTCACCTCCTCCGCCGAGCTCTCCGCGAAGACCTGGGAGCCGGCCGAGGAGGAGATCCGGGCCGCGACCTCCGAGAAGGGTGGCGTCCTCGGGCTCGGCCAGGCTCTCGAGGCCGATGCGCTCTCGGTGCGCGCGACCGTGCAGACCTACCGCTGGATCGACGAGCTCCAGGCCGCGGCCCGCAGCACGCTGGGCGCCATCGCCGCCAACGCGCTCGATTACCTCGCCCCCGAGGTCGAGCTCGGTGGGTCGCTGCTGTCCGCCGGCCTGATCGAGACCGACGCGCTCGACCGTGAGGGCGTCACCGCCTACCTCGGCGAGCTCGCCCAGGGTCATCCGGAGCTGATGGACCACATCGCCACCGGCGGCGGGCTGCTCGAGTCGCTCGAGCTGCGCTCGCTGCTCACCGCCGACTTCCCGCGCGGCGACGACGCCGGGGCAGCCACCGCGGGCGCGCTGCGTGCCGTCGGTATCGACGCGTTCGCGACCGACGCCGGTCACGCACTGCGCGACGTCGGCGGAGCGCTGGCCGCCACCGAGGAGGAGACCTCCGCCAGCGACGTCACCGCCGCCGCCCCGGCCACCATCGAGGAGCTGATCCGCACCCTCGAGGCCACCGAGACCTCTGTCGCGGTCCAGAAGACGGCACCCGGTCGCTACATCGCCTACCTGCCGGGCCCCTACGCCGGCCGCCGTCGCCTGCGGCTCGTCTCCGGTGACCTCTCCGACTACATCGCCACCGCGTCGCGGACCATCGAGAACGCGGTCGAGGCCGGCTCGCACGTGATGCTCGTCGGCGCCGCGGCAGGGGGAACCGCAGCGGCCGCGATCGCGGCGGCAGCCGGGGCTGCGTACGTCGTGGACCAGGTGGTCACCGTGGGTGCTCCGGGCGCGGCAGCGCCGCGGGTTCCCGAGACCACGCGGGTGCTGTCGCTGGAGGATCGCTCCGACCCGGTCGCGCTCCTCGGCGGGCTCATCAACGCGGGTGTCGGACACCGGTTCACGGTCGTCTACGACGGCACCGTGGCGGAGACGACCGGAGCGAGGCCGGGCGGCGAGCTTGCTCGTCCGTCCGAGCCGAGCGAGGGAGTGAGCGCGCGCAGCGCGCAGGAGAGCCAGTACGTGGCCGGCGGGCGGGCCGCGGACAACGCCGCCCACGACGAGCTCCGCGACGAGATCGGGCGGATCCGCGGTCTGGGCTACCTCGGCTAGAGCCACGGGCTTGCCTCGGGGATGGGAGCCGATACGGTGGAGGCGACCCTCGGCACCATCCCCGACCTCACCTGTGCTCGGTCACCGGCCAGTCGATCGCAGAGGGCACTCTGACGCCTACCTGATCGGTCCTCGTGAAGTCCATCGTCGTCCACGCCGGCCTCCCCAAGACGGGCACCTCCGCGGTCCAGGCGTTCTTCAGCGCAAACAGGGACACGCTCGCCGAGGCCGGCATCCACTATCCCCAGCACCGCGTCGACCAGAACGGCATCAGCGCCGGCAACGCCGGGTCACTGATGGAGCGCTCAGGTCATCTCTTCGTGGCCTCGGCTCACGCGGTCGCCAAGACGCTCGAGGAGTTCGCGGCCAGCGGCTGCCACACGCTGCTGCTCTCCTCCGAGGCGTTCCTCCCCGAGCTGCCCGGGATCGCCGAGCTGCTGCCACAGGCCCGGTTCGTCCTGTACGTCCGCGACCCTCTCGCGTTCCTGGAGTCCGACTACAACCAGCGGGTCAAGCGACTCGCGCACGTCGATCCGTTCGAGGCGTCTCCTGGTGCGTACGGCGGATGGCTGGGTCACGAGCACCTCTACCACGCGCTCGACTCCGAGGCCGTACGCTCCCGGCTGGTCCTCCGGCCCTACCTGCCCGAGCTCTTCGTCGGCGGCAACCTGCTCACGGACCTGCTCGACACAGCCGGGATCGACACCGCCGAGCTCGGTGACCTGTCCTTGAAGCGGGTCAACCTCTCCTACTCGCTGCACGCGCTCGAGATCAAGCGAGCACTCAACGTCCTCCCCATCGGGCCGCAGCTGCAGGAGCGCCTCGACGTCCACCTGCAGTCCTGCCCCCTCGGGCCGACCACCTACACGCTGATGGCTCCGGCCGAGCACGAGCGGCTCCGGAAGACCGCCGACGACGAGCTGCGCGCGCTCGCGCTTCGATACGACATCGACTCCCTCGAGCCCATGCGGGAGCTGCTGCGAGAGAAGCCGCCGAAGCCCTTCCGCCCGCAACAGCTCACCGACGACGAGGTCGACGCCGTCGTCCGCCACATCGCCATCGTCGGCAAGCGGCTCACCCGCCGGATCTCCCAGACGCTGCTCGAGCACCCCGAGATCGAGCTCGTCTACCCGTCGCTGCGGGACTCGTTCGCCGCTGCTGCCGCCGAGCTGGACAGAGCGCCAGCCGGGCGGCAGCAGCGCCGGTGGGGCCGCTGGGTGAGCCGCCGGAGCCGCTAGGCGGAGGCGTGTCGAAACCAACACGGTCAGATCCGCGCTCGGTAGGACTGTGTTGGTTTCGACACGCTCGCTGGCGCTCGCGGCTCAACCAGCGGGCGACGGCTACGAGAGGTCGGCGACCACGATGGTGTGGTTGTCGGGTTCCCCGGCGGCGACGACGGCGGCCGAGACCGCATCGGCGACCGCCTGCGGGGCGGCCTCTGCGGTGATCAGGGGATCCAGGTCGTCCACGTAGGAGTGGACGCCGTCGGTGGTGAGCACTAGCCGGTCACCGGGCAGCAGGTCGAGCGACATCTCGTCGGCGACGACCCCGGGCACCAGGGCGCGGTTGAGCAGCGCCCGGTGCTCGTGAGAACGAGCCTCGTCGGCGGTCAGCTGACCGGCCTCGACCATCGCGGCGACGACCGTGTGGTCGTGGGTGACCTGGCGTACGAATCCATCCCGCACCAGGTGGACCCGGGCGTCGCCGATGTGGGTGATCCGCGCGGTCGAGCCGTGCAGATCGACGGCGGTCAGGGTGGTGCCCGACTTCGGCACCTCCGCGAACACCTCCTGGATGGCGGCCCGCAGCCCACCTCCGGCGTACGCGGTCAGGGCTGCCCCGGCGAGGTCGTCGCGCTCGCCGAACCCGTCGGCGACGGCGATCAGCTCGGAGGTGACCAGGACGGCGTCCTGCTGGCTCGACCGGCCCCCGGTCTCGTGGCTGACGCCGAACTCGGCGTGCAGGGTCTCGGTTGACGTAGTCATCTGAAGTGCCTCGCTCCTCAATCCGTGGACGAGGACGGAGACCATGGTGCGACGGGTGGCTGTGTCGGCCTCGACCTGGCGCCAGTAGGTCTCGAGCTCGACCGCCGCCAGCGCGGCGGGCAGGTCGACGACCTCCCGGATCCGGGCCAGCGGCATCCCGATCAGACGCAGCTTGGCCACCAGGCGAGCGCGTTCCACCTGGTCAGGCGCGTAGCGGCGATAGCCGGAAGCCGCGTCCACCTCGGCGGGAAGCAGCAGACCGAGGTCGTCGTACAACCTCAGCGCCTTCGGCGTCAGCCCGGTCGCCCGGGCGAAGTCGCCGATGTTCACAAGCCCCTTCAGGCTGCTCATAGTCACCATCCTCCCCGGTGATGGTCACCGGTGGAAGCAGATTGGTGCTTCCCCCTGGGGCAACCTCAAGCCCCGGTCTGCTCGGCCCACTTCTCCAGCAGCCGGGCGAGGGAACGCCGCTCGGCCGCGGTGAAGACGGCGAGCAGGCGGTGCTCGTTGGCGATGTGGTCGGTGAAAGCCGCGTCGATCAGCTCGCGCCCGCTCTCGGTCAGCGCGATCCGGCGCCCGCGGCCGTCCTCGTCCCGGCGGTCCCGGCTGACCCAGCCCTGGGCGAGACAGCGGTCGACCCGTTTCGTGACCGCCCCCGAGGAGACCATCGTCTGCTCACCGAGTTCCTTCGGAGTCAGGGCGTACGGAGCACCCTGCCGCCTCAGCGTCGCCAGCACGTCGAACTCGCCCTCGCCCAGGCCATGGGCCGCGTAGACCTCGACGAGCTCGTCGGTGAGCCGCAGCGCGAGTCGGTGCAGCCGGGCGATGACGGCCTGCGGAGTGATGTCGAGGTCGGGACGCTCCCGTTCCCACTGCGCCATCACGGTCGAGACGTGGTCTGCCATGACAGTGGAATATATCTGACAAGGAAGATATTATCTCTTCCATGGAAAGTAGATTCGTGACGCTCGCGCTGACCGCGATCGCTCCGGTGGCCTGGGGGTCCGGTTACTTCGTGACGGCCACGTTCCTACCTCCCGACCGGCCGCTGTTCGGTGCTGTGGTCCGGGCGCTGCCCTTCGGCCTGCTGCTCCTGGCACTACGACCCGGCCTGCTCCACGGCTCCTGGTGGTGGCGTACGGCAGCGCTCGGCCTGCTGAACTTCGGGGCGTTCTTCGCCCTCGTCTTCGTCGCCGCCTACCGGCTCCCCGGCGGCCTCGCCGCGACCCTGACCGCGGTCTCGCCGATCGTGGTGATGCTGCTGGCCTGGGCCTTCGCCGGCGAACGCCCGCGGGCCGGATCGCTCGCCGCCGGCGTCATCGGCGCCATCGGGGTGGCCCTGCTGGTGCTCCGCGGCGGCGCGAGCCTCGACCTGATCGGGGTCCTGGCCGCCTTCGCCGCGGTAGCCGTCTTCTCCACCGGCTTCATCCTCGTCAAGGTCTGGCAGCCGCCGGTCGGACTGCTCACGTTCACCGCCTGGCAGCTGGTTCTCGGTGGCCTCGCCCTCGCGCCGGTAGCCCTCCTCGTCGAAGGCCCGCCGCCCACTCTCGACCTGCCCGCGATCGGGGGCTACGCCTACATCGGCATCGTCGGCACCGTCGTCGCGTATGCCGTCTGGTTCCGTGGCGCCCGGCGGTTGCCGGCCGCCGCGGTGTCGCTGGTCGGCCTGCTCAACCCGGTCGCCGGGATCCTCATCGGCCTCGCCTTCGCGGGAGAACATCTCACCCCGCTCAGCGGGCTCGGGATGGCGCTGGTGCTCGGTGGCGTACTCCTCGGGCAGCCTGCCGTGCTGGACCGGATCAGCACCAGACGTCGGCCAGAACCCGCCTCGTGTGCCGACGTTGGAGCAGCCGGATAGGTTCACCCCCATGAAACTGCGTGCACGTGCGCTCGAGCTTCTCGTCTTCACCGTCGGTGCCGGCACCTTGGGATCGGAGATGGCCGCGGCTCGGCTGCTCGCTCCGTGGTTCGGGGACTCGACGATCGTGTGGGCCAACACGATCGCGACGGTGCTGGTGGCGCTCGCGATCGGCTACTCCGTCGGCGGCAGGATCGCCGACCGGAACCCGCACCCCTCCGGCCTCGCCAAGATCGTGCTCGTCGCCGCCGCCCTCCTGGCCGCGGTGCCGTTCATCGCCGACCCGTTCCTCCCGCTCGCGGTCAGGGCGGTCGACCAGCTCAGCATCGCGACCTTCGCCGGCTCACTGGTCGGGGTCGGCGTGCTGCTCGCGATCCCGCTCTTCCTGCTCGGCATCGTCAGCCCCTACGCCGTCCGGCTGAGCGTCGAAGCCGTCGAGGACGCCGGCCACGCGGCCGGGCGCCTCTACGCGATCTCGACGGTCGGCTCCCTGGTAGGCACCTTCGCCGCCTCGCTGTTCCTCATCCCGGTCGTCGGGACGCGGCGTACGTTCCTGATCTTCGCTCTCCTGATGGCGGTCTGCGCGATCCCGCACCTGGTCAAGCGCCGACTGCCGGCCGCGGTCGTGCCGGTGGCGATCCTCGCGCTGATCGCCCTGCCGACCGGGTCGATCAAGACGCTGACCAGCAACGGCGGCGAGGTGATCTGGGAGAAGGAGACCGAATACCAGTACGCCCGTGTGGTCGAGTACGACGACGGCAGCCGCTACCTCGAGCTCAACGAGGGCCACGCCGTGCACTCGGTCTACAACAAGGGCGAATGGCTCACCGGCGCCTACTGGGACGAGATGCTCTCGCTGTCGTACGCCGGTGCGGAGGCCCCGAAGTCGGTGGCGATCCTGGGCTCGGCCGCCGGGACGACCGCGCGCCAGTTCGGTCACTTCGCCCCGGAGACCCGGGTCGACGCCGTCGAGATCGACGAGGACGTCACCGAGGTCGGCCAGAAGCTCTTCGACCTCCAGGACCGGCCGAACCTCCACCTCCACACCGCCGACGCCCGCCCGTGGCTGCAGAAGCAGACCCGGAAGTACGACGCGATCATGGTCGACGCCTACCACCAGCCCTACATCCCGTTCTACCTGACCACGAAGGAGTTCTTCGCGCTGGCGAAGTCCCACCTGAACCCGGGCGGGGTGCTCGTCGTGAACTCAGCCCACCCGGAGGGCTCCACAGCGCTGGAGAAGGTCCTCACCGCAACCCTGCGGACCTCGTTCGGCGACGCCGTGTGGCGGTCGGACTCCGGCCCGACCAACACGCACCTGATCGCGACCGTCGACCCGGATGCGGATCCTGCCGCCGACCTCGTCGCCACCGCGCAGTCGCAGCCCGCCGATCTCGCCGGCACCCTCACCGACTCCGCCGCCCGACTCGAGCCGGGAGTCCGGGGCGGGACGGTCTACACCGATGACGTCGCGCCGGTCGAGTGGCTCACCGACCTCAGCCTTCTCGAGGTCGCCTGACAGTCGGCAGCGAGCTTGCGAGCTGCCGGCGTCGTCAGGTGAGATCGAGCGAGCGCGCGGCTGAGCTTGCGAAGCCGCGTCCGCGTGTCGAGATCCACTGGGAGGAGAGATGACCTCCCCGATGGGCGTCTTGCGCAGGCACCCGACGCAGACCTGGTCGGGCGCGACCTTGCTGAGCCTGCGCGGCGGCAGCACGTGCCACGTGCCCAGCCGGCGGCCACACATGGTCAGGACGTACCCGTTGCTCCTCTTGACCGAGCGAAGGTGCCAGAAGCTGCCCCGGTCGGTGCGGTAGACCAGCGGGTCCTTGGCCAGGACCGGCGGCCTCTCGCTGGATCGCATGCTGAGTCTGTCGTCTACGAACACGAATTCCCCCCAAGGAATGTCGATGGCTCTCGTCATTGAGTGCCTCGAGACGCCGGTCTCCAGCGGGGGCCAGGTGCCCAACGCCCCGAGGCTGCTTCGACCCTAAGTCCACTCATTGCAACGGGTCAAGGCGGAAAGGGTGGGGCTATGCGGCTATTCGGGATCTGTACGCCTCAGTAACGTGTTCCCCCATGAGCAACCCCCGTCCGCGCGGCCTGCCGAAATACCTCCACGTGGCCGACTATCTGCGGGCCCAGATCGACGACGGCACCTACCAGCCCGGCGAGCGTCTACCGACCGAGCCCGAGCTGATGGACACCTTCCCCTACGACCGTGCCACGATCCGGCGGGGTCTGGCGGTGCTGCGCAACGAAGGCCTGATCACCAGCGAGCAGGGCCGTGGTGTCTTCGTACGCGACGCCACCAAGACCCGCTACGACCTGATGAGCATGCTGATCACCGACCGGAGCCACCCGGCGAAGCCGGACGCGGCCTACAACCAGCCCCCACGTGGCCCGGAGGACGGCCTCTCGATCGAGCACTCCTACGAGGTGATCGCGGCCGGCGAGAAGCTGGGGGCGGCTTTCGAGATCGATCCCCGGAGCGAGCTCCTCAGCACCACCTACACCTTCTACATCAGCGGCGACGACACCGCCGAATACCGCACCACGGCCTACATCCTGTATCCGCTGGTCATCGACACCCCGCTGGCCACCCCGACCGAGGACTGGCCGCAGCCGCCGATCAAGGACCTGCTGGCCACGGTCGGCGTGAAGGTCACCACGGTCGCGATGGACATCGAGTCACGGATGCCGACGCCGCAGGAGACCTACGACCTGCAGATCCCCGACGGCACCCCGGTCCTCTCCGACCGGCGCCGGTTCCTCGCCGACGACCGCGTCGTGTGCGTGACCGACTCCGTCGGGGTCGCCGACCGGATCGTCTACGGGCTGGACCTGAAGCTGCAGTGACGCCCCGCTGGTCGAGCCGCCGGAGCCTCTAGGCGTAGGCGTGTCGAGACCAACACAGTCCCATGTCGCGCTCGATGGGACCGTGTTGGTCTCGACACGCTCGGCCGCGGGCGGCCTCGCGGCTCGACCAGCCGGTGGCCTCACGCGAGGTCGTGGACGAACTCGGAGAGCTGGGTGAGGTTGCGGCACTCCCGCATCTCGATGATCGACCCGTAGCGGGTCGCCTCGGAGTCACCGGTGTCCCACTGCGTACGGACCTCGGGGTTGAGCCAGTAGGAGTGCCGCGCCGACTCGGCCATCGCGCGCAGCGAGCCGACGGCGAGGTCGGAGTAGTTGGACCGGGCGTCGCCGAGGATCAGCAGCGACGACTTCGGGCCGAGCGCGTCGGCGTGCCGTTCCTGGAAGAGGGAGAAGGCCCGGCCGTAGTTGGTCCGCCCCATCCGGGCCGAGTGCTCGGTCGTCTTCGTCAGCTCGGTCATCGTGTCGACGAGGTCGGCGCCGGGACGGAAGTAGGACGTGACCTCGTGGATCTCGTCGACGAAGGTGAACGCGCGCACCTTCCCGAACTGCTCGCGCAGCGCGAAGACGAGCATCAGCGTGAACGTCGCGAAGTTGGACACCGAACCCGACACGTCGCACAGGATCACCAGCTCGGTGCGGTGCGGCCGCTTCGGGCGGTAGCGCAGGTCGACGGGGACCCCGCCGGTGGACATCGAGGACCGGAGCGTACGCCGCAGGTCGACCGCTCCTCGCCGGCGGGCGTGGTGCTCCTGGGTGAGCCGGGTCGCCAGCCGGCGGGCCAACGGGTAGATCTCGCGCCGGAGCGCCTCCAGGTCGGCCCGGCGCGCGTGCAGGAAGTCGAGCTTCTCGATGGTGGGGCGTACGGCGATCTTGGCGATCTGCTCGGGGCCCTTCTCCTCCGCGATCCTTCGCCGGGCATCGGCTTCGACCAGGCCGGCGAACCGATCCACCCGCCGGGTGCCGACCCGCGCGGCCTCCTCGTCGGTCCAGCCGCCCTGTTGGAGGCCCTCGACGAGCCGCGCGGTCAGCTCGTCGGTCGAGAGCCGGCGCAGCGCGGTGTAGGACGACCACGAGCTCAGCCCCGGCCCGCGGCCCGGCATCGCGCCGAAGCGCGCCACCGCCTCGGCGGCCAGCTGACGGAGCATCTCGACGTCGTCGGCCTCGAGCGCCTCGGCCAGCCGCGAGGTGAACTCGGAGAGCGCCTCGGGCCCGTCCTTCGCCACCCCGGCGGCCTCGGCCCCTGCGTCCGTCCCCGAGCCGACCATCCGCGGGAAGTAGAGCTCGAAGAGCCCGTCGAAGGTGGTGCGCTGGTTGGCGCGCTTGACCAGGGTCGCGGCGTACGCCTCCCTGACCTGGGTCCGGTCGTTCCAGCCGATCAGGCCGAGGGCAGTGACCGCGTCGAGGCCCTCGGAGAGCGACACCGGCAGCCCGGCTCCCCGAAGCGCTTCGAGGAACTCGATGTGCCGGTCGAGAAGGGTCACCTCTTCAACCGCAGCTCTCGGACCGCACGGTCGACGTCGGAGGAGTGCTTGAGGACGACGCCGAGGGTGTCGGCGACGGCCTTGTCTGAGAGGTCGGTGATCTCCAGCGCGATCAGGGTGCGCGCCCAGTCGACGGACTCGGCGATGCTCGGCGACTTCTTGAGCTCGAGCTCGCGCAGCCGGCCGACGACCGAGACGAGCTGGCGGGCGACCTTGTCGTCGAGGCCGGGCACCTGGGAGAGGACGATCTCGCGCTCCCGGTCGGCGTCGGGGTAGTCGAGGTGGAGGTAGAGGCAGCGGCGCTTGAGCGCCTCGGAGAGCTCGCGGGTGGCGTTGGAGGTGAGCACGACCAGCGGACGGCGGGTCGAGGTCATCGTGCCGAGCTCGGGGATGGTCACCTGGAAGTCGGAGAGCACCTCGAGCAGCAGCCCCTCGACCTCGACATCGGTCTTGTCGACCTCGTCGATGAGCAGCACCGTCGGCTCCTCACGGCGGATCGCGGTCAGCAGCGGCCGCGTCAGCAGGAACTCCTCGGAGAAGATGTCGTCGTGGGTCTCCTCCCAGGCCTGGCCGTCGCTGGCCGCCTGGATGCGGAGGAGCTGCTTCTTGTAGTTCCACTCGTAGAGCGCCCGGGCCTCGTCCAGACCCTCGTAGCACTGCAGCCTGACCAGCTCCGCGCCGGTCGCGCGGGTGATCGCCTTGGCCAGCTCGGTCTTGCCCACGCCGGCCGGTCCTTCGATGAGCACCGGCTTCTCCAGCGCCCCCGCGAGGTAGGTCGTCAGCGCGGTCGAGTCGTCCGCGAGGTAGCCGACGTCTCCCAGACGGGTGACGGCCTCGGCGGGCGAGGAGAACCAGGAAGACGTACGCAAAGGCATGACGCGACACTAGCGACTCCGCTCCTGGTCTGCTCCCGGTGTCCGGGTGGGACTTTCGTCATAGTGCCCGGCGCAGACCGTCACCGTCGGGCATATCGGTCGTTGGACAGGCGTGCACTCGGACACCCCGCGACTCCTGACGCTGGTCGTCGTCGCCATGAAGGTCTGCGCTCTGACCGCGCTGGCGGCCTTCTGTCTGGTTGCCGTCACCACGCCGTCCGAGCCTCGGTCGCTGGCGAAGAAGGAACAGCCCGAGCTCGCCGCGATGCTCGAGCAGCACCACTGCGTGGCTCCGCCGACGATCGCGCCCTGGCGCCGGGAGAGCGCCATCATCCGCTCCCCGCTCGGTGAGCTGAAGCACGTCCCCCTCGACGTCGGCCAGCTGATCGAGCAGGGCAAGGCCCGCGGCGAGCTGATCGCCTTCTGCGCCGACCCGGCTCCCTAGAGACGCAGGGTCAGCCCACCGCGGCCATCGCGTCGAGGAAGACCCGGATCACGCGCTCCAGCGCCGTTCGGTCGCCGTCGATCTGGAGATCGCCCTTCGCCAAGGCCTCGTCCAGGGGCTGCTCGAGGAGCGCCACGCCCGCCCAGGTCGTCGAGTCGCCGGTGACGGCGACGTCCACCCGGGGGAGGTCGCCGACGTCGAGGTCGAAGCCGAACTCGGTCCAGTCCAGCCGGAACTGCTGCGGCGCCACGTCCGGACAGCGAGCGTCGGTCAGATTCCACCGCACCCGGACTGGATCCTGGGTGGTCAGGCTCCGTGGCGGGACCATCGTGCGCATCGCGACCATCACACCGCTGGGCGTCATCCCGGTCGACGGGACCGGGAAGTGGGCAGATCCCTCCAGGGCCCACAGCGACAGGGCGCTGAGGACCGCCTCCAGCTCCCTGCCCCAGTCGGTCAGGGCGTACGCCGTGGTCTTGGTGAGGTAGCCGAGCTCGGTCTCGACCACCACGCCCGCACGCTCCAGGAACAGCAGCCGGTCGTTGAGCTCCTCGGGGCCGACCCCGATCAGGGAGGACCTCAGATCTGGAGACGTACGCGGCCCGAACATCAGCTCGCGCACCACGATCAGGCTCCACCGATCACCGATCAGGTCCAGGGCGTGCGCTGCCGCGCACGCGTCTCCCAGGTCCCCGTAGGTCAGGTTCAGGGTCACGTCGATCCTCTCCGAGTCGCTGGATCCGCCGGTTCCAGTGAACCACGCCACACCCACAGCGCGTGGGCACCGAGGTCAGCCGGGGGTCAGCTGGCCTCGGCGAGCGTGCCCTCGAACAGCCCGAGCACGCGGTCCAGCGCGGCGCGGTCGCCCGCGACCTCGAGCCCGGCCTCGGCGATCGCGGCGTCCACGGGGAAGCCCATGAACACGACCCCGGTCCAGGCCGTCGAGTCACCGGCGATGGTGACGTCGGCGTCCTCGAGGGCGCCCTCGGCGAGGTCGAACTGGTTGCCCTTCCAGACGAGCCGGAACTGCTGTGGGTCGGCGTCCGGACGGCGGGCGTCGGTCAGCTCCCAGGCGACGCTGACCGGCTCGGGAGTCGTCGCGCTGCCGGCGGGCACCATCGTGCGCATCGCCACCATCACACCGCTGGGCGTCATCCCGGCGGACATGATCGGGAAGCGGGTCGAGCCGTGGGCCCAGCGACCGAGCGCCCCGAGGATCGACTCGAGCTCGCGGCCCCACGGGGTGAGGGCGTAGGCCGTCGTCTTGGTGATGTAGCCGAGCTCGGTCTCGACCACGACACCGGCGTGCTCGAGGAACTGCAGCCGGTCCTTGAGCTCGTCGGAGCTGACCCCGATCACCGAGGACTCCAGGTCGCGTGCCGTACGCGGCCCGAACATCAGCTCGCGCACCACGATCAGGCTCCACCGATCACCGATCAGGTCCAGGGCGTGCGCGGCTGCGCACGCGTCGCCCAGGTCCCCGTAGGTCAGGTTCAGGGTCACGTCGATCCTCTCCGAGTCATTCGATCCCATCGAGGGTAGTGAGCCCGAACTACGGGTCGTCAGTGCCAGAGGTCCCGCGTGGCGGTGAAATGCCGGCGCTACGCGATCGCAGCGTACGCGGCGGCGACCCGCTCCACGGCCCGCCGGTCGCCCTCGATGCCGACCGAGGCGGCCGGGGCGCCGGCGAAGACCACGCCGGCCCAGGCGGTCGAGTCGCCGGAGACGGTCGCCTCGGGCGCATCGTCCGCACCCTCGGTCAGCTCGAATCCGTCGGCGTCCCAGTGCAGCCGGTAGCGGCGTACGCCCGCGGCGGGACGCCGCTCGTCGTGCAGCTCGATCGCGATCCGGACCGGGCCCTCGTCCCAGCCGGCCACCGTGGCGTAGGGGGCCATCGTGCGCATCGCGACGATCGCCCCGTCGGGGGTCATGCTGCCCTCCGGCACCGGGAAGCCGGGCGAGCGCTGCGCCCAGCGACCGAGCGACCGCATCACGTCCTCGAGCCCCTGCCCCCACTCGGTGAGCCGGTAGACGCGGGTCCGCCCGAGGTCGTCGAGCCGGGCCTGCTCCACGACGCCGCTGTCCCGCAGCGCCTTCAGCCGAGCGGTGAGCACGGCGGGCGTGATCCCGACGACGGCCGAGGCCAGGTCCGCGAAGCGGCGCGGACCGAGCAGGAGCTCGCGCGCGATCACCAGGCTCCACCGGTCGCCGATGACGTCCATGGCGTGCGCGGTCGCGCAGGCATCCCCAACGTCGGCGTACGTCTGCTTCTTCGGCATCGATCCTCCAAACTCTCTTCACAAGAGTATAAACTATGTTTAACGTAGTCTCATGATCACGATCGCTCTGCCCACCCGGGATCGCACCCGGTCCCATGTCTTCCTCCGCGACGGCCTCGGTCTCGAGACGCCCGGCGAGCTCGCCGAGGACGGGGTCCCCGAGCCCTTGCGGGCAACCCTGTCGGAGTCCTGCGAGGTGATGATGATCCCCACCGGCGGGTTCAAGTGGGTCACCGGCCAGCTCGCGGACGAGCCGATCGACGCGGCGACCCTGCCCCCGCCGGAAGGCCCGAAACAGTGCCTGGTCACCATCGAGCTCGACTCGCGCGACGAGGTCGACGCTCGCCATGCGGCCGCGACGGCGATCGGGCGCGATGTCCTCACGCCGGAAGCGGCGCCGTGGGGCGAGTACCGCGCGCTCGTCGCGGACCCCGACGGCCATCTCTGGCAGCTGACGTCCCGCTGAGGACCGGTCATGCCGCCCCTAGAATCTCCCTATGGCCGGAGACGACACGCGGATGCTGCTGCTGGGGGCGGTGGCGCTGTTCGAGCCCGTCAACGGCTACCAGATCCGGCGCGAACTGATGTCGTGGCAGGTCGACCAGTGGGCCAACATCAACCCCGGCTCGATCTACCACGCACTGACCTCGCTGACCGACAAGGGCCACCTGACCAGGCACGATCTGGTCGACAACGGGCGTACGGTCGCGGTCTACGAGATCAGCGCCAGCGGGCGTGCGGAGCTGGAGCGTCTGATCACCCGGTCGCTGGAGGCCGTCGACGCCTACAACGGCCTCTCCTTCTACGCCGCCTTCTCGCTGGTGCCGCTGCTGGAGCGGCCGGCCGTGATCCAGCACCTGAGCGTCCGCCTCAAGAACCTCGAGCGCACGATCAAGGAGCTCGACGCCGCGGTCCGGGTGAACGCCCGGATGGTGCCGCCCCACACCGTCTCCGCCCTGCACCTCCAGCTCGACAAGCTCCGCTCCGAGCGGGCTTGGCTGGTGGAGGTCCTGGACGACGTACGCAGCGGCAAGCTCTTCTTCATCGGCGAGACGTCCGGCTGGGCGCCTGCCGATGACGACCCGGGGTGGCAGATGGACGCCGACCGGAAGCGCTATCGGGAGATGCTGCGCGGCTGAGCCGACGCGGCTCGGGAGGAACGGGTTTGACAACCCGGGATCAAAATTGAACACTCACGATATTCAAGTTTGAATATGCGGATTAAATCGGGTGATCGTCGGCGGTCGTCCGTGCTTGTCTGGACTCGCACGCACAAGGGAGTGACACATGATTCACGCACGCGGCCTGAGGCACACCTTCGCCTCCGGCCATGGCAAGCAGAAGAAGGAAGTCGTCGCGGTCGACGGAGTCGACCTCGACGTCGAAGAGGGCGAGGTGGTCGGCTTCCTGGGCCCGAACGGCGCCGGCAAGACCACCACGCTGCGCATCCTCACCACCCTCCTCAAGCCGACGGCAGGCACCGCCACGGTGGCGGGCTTCGACGTCGCCAAGCAGTCCGTCGAGGTCAGGCGGAGCATCGGCTACTGCTCGCAGGTCGGCTCGACCTTCTCGGGCGCCTACGCAGGCGACGAGGTCGTCGACCACGGCATGCTCTACGGGATGTCCAAGAAGGACGCCGTCGCCCACGGGCAGGCGCTCTTCGAGAGGCTTCAGCTCGACGGGCTGTGGCGCCGCAAGCCCCGCAACATGTCCGGTGGGCAGAAGCGCCGCCTCGACATCGCGATGGCGCTGATCCATGCCCCCAAGCTGGTCTTCCTCGACGAGCCCACCACCGGCCTCGACCCGCAGGCACGGGCCAATCTGTGGGACCACATCGCCTCGCTGCGTACGGACCACGGGGCGACGGTCTTCCTGACCACCCACTACCTCGACGAGGCCGACACCCTCGCCGACCGGGTCATGGTCATCGACCAGGGCCGCATCGTCGCCAACGACACCCCGGAGAACCTCAAGGCCGCCGTCTCCGGCGACCTCGTCTCGCTGGAGGTCGCCACCGACGAGCAGGTCGCGATCGCGCGCGACAAGCTCGGCTCGATCTCGGAGAACGTCGAGGTCGACGAGCGACTGGTCAGCGGCCGGGTGCCGCGGGCCGGGAAAGCGGTTCCCGGGCTGCTGCGCGACCTGGAGTCCAACGGCGTCTCCCTGGAGTCGATCGAGGTCGCCCGCCCCACCCTGGACGACGTCTTCCTGACGCTGACCGGGCGATCGCTGCGCGATGCCGACTCAGGCACACCCGAGGCCGACGAGGCCACCGAGCAGCAGGAGGCCAACCGATGAGTGAGCGCAAGCGAGCGGCAATGAGCGTCAGGCCGCCGCGTCCGTATTCTCCGCACTGCCCTACGGAGGTGGCGGCATGACCGAGTTCCAGCAGCCCGTCCTCAAGTCCGGCTTCTTCCGGGAGTCGATGGTCGTCTTCAACCGCCAGCTGCGGATGAACCTCCGCAACCCCGCCTGGGTGCTGATCGGCGTGATGCAGCCGATCCTCTACCTGCTGCTCTTCGGCCCGCTGCTCGAGCCGCTCATCGAGGAGCTCGGCGGCAACGCCTACAACTGGTTCGTCCCCGGCATGCTCGTCCAGCTCGGCATCTTCGGCGCGATGTTCGCCGGCTTCTCGCTGATCGGCGAGTGGCGCGAGGGCGTCATCGAGGCGGAACGGGTCACCCCGGCCTCGCGCGGCGCGCTGCTCTTCGGGCGTCTCTACCGCGACCTGCTGCAGATTCTGGTACAGGCGATCATCCTGGTCGCCCTCGGCCTGGTGATGGGCATGGACTTCAAGCCGGTCGGGATCCTCGTCGGGATCGCGATCACCGTGATGATCGGTGGCGCCGGAGCCGCCGCCTCCAACGCGTTCGCGCTGCTCGTGAAGAGCGAGGACGTGATGGCGCCGGTGACCAACATGCTGCTGATGCCGATCCTGCTGCTCTCGGGCATCTTCCTGCCGATGAGCTTCGGCGCCGGGTGGCTCGAGGCGCTGGCCGACGTCATCCCGACCAAGCACATCGTCGACGCGGTCCGCGCCTCGTTCTTCGGTGACCTCGGGATGGGCGACATCGGCTGGGGTCTCGGCTGGACGGTCGCGCTGTTCGGCCTCGCGGTCTGGTGGGGCATCTCCACCTTCCGCAAGGAGAACGCTTAGCAAAACACCGGGGCCGTTCTCAGTAGCGACTCAGCGAGGGGTGGCAAGGTAGGAGTGTGAACAGCCCTGCCACCCCTCGTGATGGGTCCAGCGACGGCCCCGGCGACAAGCCGCACGTGCTGGTCGTCGACGACGACAAGGCCGTGCGTGAGTCGCTGCGCCGGTCGTTGGAGTTCAACGGCTACGTGGTCGCCCTGGCCGGCGACGGCGCCGAGGCACTGGCCGGGATCGCCAACCACGGTCCCGACGTGGTCGTGATGGACGTGATGATGCCCCGCCTCGACGGCATCGAGGCCACCAAGGCCCTGCGAGCGGCCGGCAACGACGTACCGATCCTGGTGCTGACCGCCCGCGACGCCGTCGGCGACCGGGTCGACGGCCTCGACGCCGGCGCCGACGACTACCTCACCAAGCCGTTCGCGCTCGAGGAGCTGCTGGCCCGGCTGCGCGCGCTGCTGCGCCGGGCCGCGCCGATCGGCGAGGACGACGAGGAGACGCTCACCTTCGCCGACCTGTCCATGAACACCACCACCCGCGAGGTGACCCGCGGCGAACGCGCCATCGAGCTCACCCGCACCGAGTTCACGCTCCTGGAGATGTTCCTGCGCCGGCCCCGCCGCGTACTCGACCGGTCGTTCATCCTCGAAGAGGTGTGGGGCTACGACTTCCCGACGACGGCCAACTCGCTCGAGGTCTACGTCGGCTATCTGCGACGCAAGACCGAGGCCGAGGGCGAGGCCCGGCTGATCCACACCGTACGCGGCATCGGCTATGTCCTGAAGGAGCCGTGAGCAGCGCCGTGACCACGCCGGCAACCAGCTCGCGCTACCGCGGCTCTCTGGCGGGGCGGGTCACCCTGCTGACGACCCTCGCGGTCGCCGGCTCGATCGCGCTGATCGCGGTCGGGCTCTACTTCGCCGTACGTGTCCAGCTGCAGGCCAACATGGACGAGTCGCTACTGAGGCGGGCGACGGCGGCGGCGGAGTACCCGTTGCTGATCCGCAACACCCGCACCGGGGAGACCGTTCCGACCTGGGTCCTCAACGCCAGTGACATCCAGGTCGCGGAGGTGAGCGACCACGACTCCTGGTCGCCGACGCAGAAGAGCTTTCCTCGCCCGGGCCCGCCCGAGGTGAAGGTCGCCACGAGGGAGGTGCCGATGATGGTGCGCACCATCGCGACCGGGGACGGCGACTTCCGGGTTGTGACGGTGCCGATCTCCGGCAGCGATACGGCGCTGATGCTGGCGCAGTCGCTGGAGCCGCAGAAGGCGATGTACAAGCGGCTCGGGCTCGTCGTGCTCTTCTTCGGCGCTGCCGGGGTCGTCGCGGCAGCCTTCGCCGGGTGGGTCGTCGCAGCCGGCGGACTCCGACCGGTGAGACGGCTGACCGCCTCGGTCGACCGGATCGCGACGACCGAGGACCTCACCCCGTTGCCGGTCGAGGGCGACGACGAGATCGCCCGGCTGGCCACCTCGTTCAACCGGATGCTGTCCGCGGTCTCCGCGTCGCGCGACCGGCAGCGGCAGCTGGTGGCGGACGCCTCGCACGAGCTGCGTACGCCGCTGACCTCGCTCCGCACCAACGTCGAGCTCCTCACCCAGGCAGACGCCTCGATCTCCGGCGAGCAGCGCGCCGACCTGCTCGGCGACATCCGGGCCCAGATCGAGGAGCTCACCAATCTGATCGGCGATCTCGTCGAGCTGGCCCGCGATGCGCCGGCCGAGCCGACGCTGGAGACGGTGGACCTCTCCGACGTGGTGGACCGGGCACTCTCCCGGGTGCGCCTGCGCGCGCCGTCGGTGACCTTCACCGAGGAGATGGAGCCGTGGTGGGTCCTGGGTGACGCGAGCTCGTTGGAGCGTGCGGTCACCAACCTGCTCGACAACGCCGCCAAGTGGTCGCCCGAGTCGGGCACGGTGCACGTCTCGCTCCGCGATGGGGTGCTCAACGTCGACGACGAGGGTCCGGGCATCGCCGAGGACGACATCCCCTACGTCTTCGACCGGTTCTACCGTTCCACCGAGGCCCGCTCGATGCCCGGCTCCGGGCTCGGCCTCGCTATCGTCCGGCAGGTCGCCGAGCGCGCCGGCGGATCGGTCTCCGCGGCCCGATCCCCGCAGGGTGGCGCGCGGATGACCCTGCGTCTGCCCGGCTCCGCCTCTCCCAAGCCGACAGAACCGCCCACGGCGGTGTTGAACAATTGAGGGTTGAATCTTTGAAGTACGCCGTTCTGGCGCCCAGTCTGGTGGCGCTCCTCTCCCTCGCTGCCTGCGGAGCCGAGGAAATCGCCGATCCGTCGGCGTCCGCCTCCGCATCATCCCCGGAGCATGCCTCGAAGGAGACGTTCAACCCGTGCGACGGGCTCGACATCTCCCCCGTGGAGAAGGCCCTCGGCACCCAGCTCCGCGTCGAGAAGGGCACCTCCGAGGCACCCCGCTGCGCGTTGCTTCCCGAGGAGTCGGGCGGGACTGCGTACGAGCTGAACTACCTGCCCTTCAACGGCACCCTCGCGGATGCGTGGAAGACCATGGACGTGAAGTCCGGGGAGGTCAGCGAGCCCGAGATCGACGGCGCCGAGGACGCTCGGCTGGTCAAGCAGCAGGGCACCAACTCGTACGCCGTCACCGGCTTCATCCAGAACGGCACCCTGATCCAGAGCTTCAACTCCGTCGACCTGGAGCCCTACGACGGCGACGCCATGGACCGTGCCGCCGAGGCCCTCCTCGAGCAGCTCAGCGCCAACGCGCCGTAGCCGGCTAGTGCTTCTTCGTCTCGCGCCAGGAGCGCTCGAAGGGGAGGCGCCAGGCGTGGGGGGCGATCAGCTGGTGGATCGAGTTGGGGCCCCAGGAGCCGGGGGCGTAGAGGCGTACGGGCGGGGGGTTGTCGAGGAGCGGCTGGGAGATCTCCCAGAGCGTCTCGATGCCCTCGGCGGTGGTGAAGAGCGTGTGGTCTCCACGCATCGCGTCGTGGATGAGGCGTTCGTACGCCTCGAGGACGCCGGTCGAGGAGCTCGTCTCCTGGGTGGCGAACTGCATGGAGAGCTTCTCCAGCTTCATGCCGGGACCGGGGCGCTTACCGTAGAACGACAGCGACATCTTCGACTGGTCGGCCAGGTCGAAGGTGAGGTGGTCGGGACCCTGGGTGCCGGCGCCGGAGTTGGCCGGGAACATCGTCAGCGGCGGCTCCTTGAACGCGATCGAGATGATCCGCGCGCCCTCGGCCAGCTTCTTGCCGGTGCGTAGGAAGAACGGCACGCCCGCCCAGCGCCAGTTGTCGATGATCACCTTCATCGCGATGAAGGTCTCGGTGTCGGAGTCGTCGGCGACCTCGTTCTTGCCGCGGTAGCCGGAGTACTGACCACGCACCACGTTGCGCGGGTCCAGCGGCCGGATCGACCGAAAGACCTTGTTCTTCTCCTCGCCGATCGGGTCGGGCGCAAGCGAGGTCGGCGGCTCCATCGCCATGAACGCCAGCACCTGCATCAGGTGGGTCACGACCATGTCGCGGTAGGCGCCGGTGCTCTCGTAGAACGCGGTGCGTCCCTCCAGGCCCAACGTCTCGGGGATGTCGATCTGGACGTGGTCGATGAAGTTGCGGTTCCAGATCGGCTCGAAGAGTCCGTTGGCGAAGCGGAAGGCCAGGATGTTCTGCGCGGCCTCCTTGCCGAGGAAGTGGTCGATCCGGAAGATCTGCTCCTCGGAGAAGACCTCGTGGATCTTCGCGTTGAGCTCCTTGGCCGACTCGAGGTCGGTGCCGAAGGGCTTCTCCATGATGATCCGGGCGCGCTCGACGAGGTCGGCCTCCTCGAGCTGGCGGATCACGTCCTGAGCGGCCTTGGGCGGGACGCTGAGGTAGTGGAGGCGGCGCACGTCGCTGCCGAGACCCTGGAGCTTCTTCTCGGCGAGCTTCACCGCGTCGGCGAGCGCGTGCGGGCCCTCTTTGGTCGAGACGTAGGAGAGCATCCCCCCGAACGCCTCCCAGCGCTCGTCGGTGATGTCGCCCTTGCCGAACTCCTCGCACGCCTCGCGGGCGAACTCGATGAACTGCTCGTCGGACAGGTCCTCCAGCGACGTACCGACGATCTGGGCATCCGTCATCAGCCCGGCCTCGTTGAGTCTGAGCAGGCCAGGCAGGAGTTTGCGGCGCGCCAGATCACCCGTCGCACCGAAGAGCACGATCACATGTGGCAGGGCTTTGTCATCGATGGTGGCCATGATGAGTCCACGGTAGTCCTCGTTTTATGAACGATCCAATAGACAACGGCCGCCGTCTCAACGTGTCGCCGTCTTTTCACCTGTTTGATGATCCGCCGAGGGAAGCGCGCACCCGATCGGCCTTCAATCGCGCCTCGGCAGCCTCCTCGGCGACGTCGGATCGGACCGTGATCCCGCCCCCGGTGCCGATCCGCCAGGTGTGGGTGTCGTGGGTCGTCACGGTCCGGATGATGACGCCCAGATCGGCCGGTCCGTCACCGGAGATCCAGCCGAACGCACCGGCGTACGCCGCCCTCGGCCCACCCAGCTCGCGCTCGGCACGCTCGATGACCTCCATCGTGCGCAGCTTGGGCGCGCCGGTCATCGACCCGGCGGGGAAGAGTCGGCGCAGCGCCTCGATCGTGGTGATCCCGTCCCGCAGGCGGCCTCTGACCGTGCTGACCAGCTGGTGCACGCTCGGGTAGGACTCGACCCGCATCAGTCCGGGAACCTCCACCGTCCCCGGCTCGCAGACCATCGCCAGGTCGTTGCGGAGCAGGTCGGTGATCATCAGGTTCTCGCTGCGAAGCTTCGGATCGGTGCGCAGCAGCTCCGCGCTGGCGGCGTCCTCCGCCGCCGTGGCACCTCGTGGGGTCGTGCCCTTGATCGGCCTGGTCTCGATCGTGCGGTCCTCGTCGATGAGCGCGTAGCGCTCGGGGCTCGAGCTCAGTAGCCACGCCGCATGGCCGGCGACGTCGTGCTGGAGGAATCCTGCGTACGGGGCGGGGTTGATGCTCCTGAGCCGCAGATAGGTCTCCACCGGGTCGGCGGCACCGTGCACGGTGACGCGATAGGTCAGGTTCGCTTCGTAGGTGTCACCCGCCCGGAGAGCTTCCTGAACCTGGCGGAAGGCGGCGGCGTAGGCGGCACGTCGGGGTAGTCCGGTAGCGAACTGCCCATTACTGGCGGGTATATAGGCAGTTCGCTCCCGGACTACCCCGCCATGGTCGAACATCCGCACATGCGACGGCCGCATCCAGACAGCGTCCGGAACGTCCTCCGACGGCGTCGCCGGAAGGTCCGTACGGCAGGCGTAGCCGAGGTATCCGAACCACTGCTCCCCGGGTGCGACCTCGCGTTCCAGGGTCTCCCAGATGTCGTCGCCGACGACCTCGGACCTGCCGCCGGAGTGGCGCAGCACCTCGCGGCGCGCGGCCGAGTAGGTCAGCGAGACGTCGTCGTCCTCCAGCCAGCCGATCAGCGACCGGCTTCCCGACCACTCGCGCGCGCCGCCGCCGTCGAGCCAGACGCAGCGGGGGTGGGCTGCGGCGACCTCGGCGAAGAGCTCCTCGACGCTCATCGCGGCGCCGGTCGACCCAGGCGCTGCTGGTTCAAGAAGTTCGCGACCATCTCCGCGCCGTGGTGGGAGAGCACCGACTCGGGGTGGAACTGCACGCCCTCGAGCGGCAGCTCCCGATGACGTACGCCCATCACGACGCCGTCCTCGGACCGGGCCGTCACCTCCAGCACGTCGGGGACCGACACGGCCGCGAGGGAGTGGTAGCGGACCGCCTCGAGCGGTGACGGGAGACCCGCGAAGACGCCGCGCCCGTCGTGCGTCACCCGCGCGACCTCGCCATGAGCGGGCTCGATCCGGTCGACGACGCCGCCGTAGGCGGTCACCAGCCCCTGCATCCCCAGACAGACGCCGAGGACCGGCCGCCCCGCGTCCAGGAGTACGTCCCGCCCGACCGCGAAGTCCGCCGGGTCGGCCGGGTGGCCGGGCCCGGGCGAGAGGACCACATGGGTGTAGCCGGCGAGGTCCCCGAGCTTCACCTCGTCGTGCTCGACCACGTCCGGAAGGACCCCGCTGACCTGCGCGATCATGTGGACGAGGCTCCACACGTAGGAGTCGTGGTGGTCGACCACGACGACTCTGGTCATGGGGCGAGCAGATCGCTGACGACGTCGTGGATGAGGTCGTAGCCGCGCTCGGTGAGGACCGACTCCGCGTGGAACTGGATGCCGGCGTAGTGCGGCCCGGAGATGGCGTGGATGTCGCCCGTCTCGGGATCGGCGTCCACCGACACCCCCGCGGGCAGCTCCGTGGAGCCGACCCGTCCGACGAAGGTGTTGTAGAACCCGACCCGCTCGCGCCGCGGCCGCCCACCGAACCCGAGGCCGACCCGGGTCTGGGTGCCCTGGAAGACGATGTCCTTGTAGTGCAGCCCGATCCCGAGCTGATGGCACAGCGCCTGGTGACCGAGGCAGACCGCCAGGAAGGGCTGCCCGGTCTCGAAGAGCGAGGCGACAGCGGCACGCAGCTTGGCCATCTTGGGGTCGGAGCCGTCCCGCGGGTCCCCGGGACCGGGCCCGACGATCACCAGATCCGCACCCTCGAAGGCACCCTCGGAGTAGTCCTCGTGCCGGACCACCGACGAGGTCATGCCGAGCACCCGCAGGACGTGGCGCAGCATGCGTACGAAGTCGTCCTCGCCGTCGAGGATCACCGCATGCTTGCCGGCGAGGTGGGCCGAGGGCTCCTCGTCGGCCTGGTCGGTGAGCCAGAACGACGACAGCCGGCGGTTGCGGGCGGCCAGGGTCAGCAGCAGGTCCTCGTCGTTGACCAGCTCGGAGACGTCCTGCGCGAGCGCCGGCGCGGCCGGCACCAGCCCGAAGGCCGACAGGATCCCGCCGGCCTTGGCGTGCGTCTCGGCGACCTCGTAGTTCGGGTCGGAGTCGCGTACCAGGGTCGCACCGGCGCTCACCTTCAGCTGACCGTCGACAGAGACGTCCGCGGTGCGGATCACGATCGGGCTGTCCACCGTCGGGGCGCCGGACTCGTCACGGCCGAGGAGCGCGAGCGCGGCGCCGTAGTAGCCACGGCCCTCCGGCTCGTACTTCTTGATCAGCCGACACGCGTTCTCGACCGGCGAGCCGGTGACGGTGGCGGCGTACATCGTGTCGCGCAGGATCTCGCGCGGGTCCCGGGCGGAGCGGCCGGCGAGGAGGTACTCGGTGTGGATCAGCCGCGACATCGGCTTGAGGAACGGCCCGAGCACCTGGCCGCCCTGGTCGCAGATGTCGCACATCATCTTGAGCTCCTCGTCGACCACCATGAAGAGCTCGTAGACCTCCTTCTGATCCGTCAGGAAGTCGGTCAGCTGCCCCTTGAGGTCGTGGGCGATCTTCTCGGGCGAACCCTCCAGGTCGCGCGGCAGCCTGAAGGTGCCGGAGATCGGGTTCATCCGGACGTCGCCGCCGTGGACGCTCACGTGGCGCTCCGGCGAGGCGCCGATGAGGTAGCGGTCGCCGGTGAAGAAGCAGTAGGTCCAGTACGCCCCGCGCTCGCGCTCCAGGAGTCGACGCAGCACGGTGAGCGCGCGATCGTGGTTCCAGTCGTCGAGCTGGGCCCGGTAGTGGCGGCCGATGACGAAGTTGGCGCCCTCGCCCTGCCCGATCTCGTCCTCGATGACCGTCTTGACCAGGTCGGCGTAGGTGTCGTCGTCGACGTCGAACCCGCCGCGATCGACGAACTCCACCGGTACGTCCGGCAGCGCCTCGATCACCTCGGCGACCGAGAACTCCCACTCACGCTCCACGTCGACGACCACGAGCGGGGTGCCGTCGTCGTGGGCCTCGAACCCTCGCTCGCTGACCTGCCGGAACGGCACCGCGAGCAGCCGGTCGGCCACCTTCCCGGGCTCCGGGGTGCCCTCCTCGAGAGGTACGTCGAGCAGCGACTCGACCACCGACCGGGTGCCGGCCAGCATGCCGACCGTGTCGCGGTCACCGGCCCGCGAGGAGCGCCGGATGATCGCCCACGCCTCGTGCCCCGTGATCTCCTCGATCGCGGTCTTGGCAGGGCTGTTGGTCGTCATGGGCATGAGCCTAATCCGGTCGCTCGCGCGAGACGCATTCGATTCGGATGGTGGGCCGCGTGCAACCTCACGGTGACCCCGATCCGTTGACAGTGCGTGAGACGTTCCCAAGACGCCGAGTTCGAGGCCTTCGTACGCCGCCACCGACCGCAGCTCGTCGGCACCGCCCGACTGCTGACCGCCGGCGACGCCCACCTCGCCGAGGACCTGGTCCAGACGACCCTGGTCAAGGTCTATCTCGCCTGGGGGCGAGCGTCCCAGCAGCCCGCTGCGTACGCTCGCCGGACCCTGGTCAACTGCCTGACCGACCACCGCAGGCGCCCGTTCTTCCGGCGCGAGCACGGCGCGGTCTCGCTGCCCGAGGCCCCGGTCAAGGATCCGGCGATGGTCGATCCCGAGCTGGTCGCCGCACTGGCCGAGCTTCCACCACGACAGCGCGCCGCCGTCGTCCTCCGCCATGTCCACGACCTCTCGGTCGAGGAGGTCGCCGACGCGCTCGGCTGCTCCACCGGGACCGTGAAGTCCCAGACCGCACGCGGCCTGGACAAGCTCCGCGCGCTGCTCACCCCCACCCAACTGACAGGAGACTCCCGATGAACGACGTGATCGACCGCCTCGCCCGCCTGACCCCGTCCCCGGCCGCCCCGGCGGAGGACGCCTCGGCCGATCTGCGCCGTGGCCACCGGGCGCTCTCCCGGCGCCGGATCAAGCGTGCCGCTCTCGGTGGCGCTGCCCTGACCCTCGCGGTGGGCGGCGCGTTCGGCGGGATCGCGCTGACCTCCGGCGACGAGGGTGCGCCGACCGTCCAGGCCGCCGACAGCGTACGCCTGGTCGACTACGACGGCACTCAGCTGCCCGGCTACACCGTGGCGAAGGTGCCCGAGGGGTTCGTGCTGCAGGGCTCCGACCAGTACGTCCTCGCCGTCGCCCGCCCCGAGGACACGTCCTCGATCAGCGACTTCCGCGACAAGATCGTGGTCACCCTCGAGGCGAGCACGTCCGGTGCCGGTGACTCCGCCAACACCACCGTCGACGGCCGACCTGCCACCCTCGTCACCACCCCCGACGGCGCGACGATGCTCAAGTACGCCTACCGCGACTTCACCGTCGTCATCCAGATGTGGAGCACCATCCACCTCACCGACGAGCAGCTCGTCGAGTTCGCCGAGGGCGTCGAGGTCACCACCGACGCGAAGCCCTCCGTCGGCTGATTCTCCTCCCGACGCCCACCCGCGCCGCTAGGCTTCGCGGGTGGGCGTCAACGAGCTGAGCAACGACGAGTTCGAGCGGCTCTACGGGCCCTGGGCGACGCACACCCCGGCCGACGTGGCGACTCTCTTCGACGGGTATCCCGGCACCTGGTGGATCGCCGGCGGCTGGGCGATCGAGGCGTTCACCGGCGTGCGTCGCGAGCACGAGGACATCGACGTCAGCGTGCTCCGCAGTGAGCTCGCCGTGCTGCGCAAGCATCTGGCCGGGCGCCTCGACGTGTGGGCGGCCGGCACCGCGGCGCTGCGTCCGCTGCTCCCCGACGACGATCCCGATGGCGCCGCAGACGACGTCCTCTGGGAGACGGAGGGTCAGGTCTGGACGCGGCGGAGCGCTCAGGATCCCTGGGAGTACGACCTGCTGCTCAACCCGGGCACCGCCGACGAGTGGGTCTACCGGCGGGACGAGTCGATCCGGCTGCCGATCTCCGAGGCGGTCTGGGAGCGAGACGGGATCCGTTATCTCCAGCCCGAGATCCAGCTCCTCTACAAGGCCCCAGGGCTTCGCTCGAAGGACCAGCTCGACTTCGACAACACCCTGCCGCTGCTCGACGACCGTCGGCGTCGCTGGCTTGGGCGCGCGCTCGAGCAGACCTTGCCCGGCCACACCTGGATCGCGGCCCTCTAGCCACCCAACCATCGCCGAGTCGGCGCGTTATAACGCGCCGACTCGACCTTCGATCTGGTCAGCTTGCGCCGACTCGGCGATCGGAGGGTCAGGAGACGGTGGTCAGGAGCTGGGTGGCGCGGGTGAGGACGACGTAGAGGGTGGCGCGGCCGGTGGCCGACTCGCGCTCGATCTCGTCAGGGCTGACGACGACGATGCCGTCGAACTCGAGACCCTTGGTGTCGAGGCCGGTGAGGACGACGATGCGGTCCTCGCCGGAGGGCACCGAGGTCGGATCGGCGGCCGAGGCAGCAGCTGAGGGGGCGTCGGCCTCGAACTCCGACCAGGACGCGAGCCACGAGTTGACCTCGGAGCGGCGCGCGACCGGGACCACGATGCCGACGGTGCCGCCGACCTGGGCCGCGATCTCGCCGACCGCCTCGCGCGTGGCCTTCTCCAGGTCGACCGCGTGCTCGATGACCTTCGGCTCGACGCCGGTGGAGCGGACCGCGGTGGGCAGGTCGGCATTGAGTCCGACCCGCTCGGCGTAGGCGGCGGCGAAGGCGTAGATCTCGGCCGAGTTGCGGTAGTTCGTGGACAGGTGGAACGCGTGGACCGGCTTACCCTCGAGCGCCTTGGCCCGCGCCTCCTCGGCCTCGGCGGCCACCGGCCACGAGGACTGGGCGGGGTCGCCGACGATCGTCCAGGAAGCCGTACGTCCCCGGCGACCGACCATCCGCCACTGCATCGGGGTGAGGTCCTGGGCCTCGTCGATGAGGATGTGGGCGAACGGGTCGTCGTCGATGCGGTAGGTCGGCGGACGCCAGCCCCGGCCCGAGGCGAACTCGCGGTCGGAGGCGGTCATCAGCTCGGCGATGTCGATGCCGCTCTGGTCGGCGTCACGCTCGTCGGCCGCCTGCTCGGGGATGTCGCCGATCGCGTAGCGGAGCTCGTCGAGCAGCGGGATGTCCTCGATGGCCAGGTCGGCATCGGTCAGGCCGCGGCCGGCCCACGACTTGAGGAGCAGCTGCTGCTCGTCGTGGGTCAGGACTCCCTCGGAGACGCGGGCTAGGAACTCGGGCTCGCGGAGCCAGCCGAGCACCTCGCGCGCCTCCAGCGCGGGCCACCACGCGGCGGCGAACTCCAGGAAGGCGGGGTTGTCGAGCATCTCGTCGTTGAAGACCTCGCGGCCGCGCTCACGGCCACGCTCGCCGCGTACCTGCCGCCAGAGGATGTCGAGGAGCATCTGCGGTACGCGACGCAGCTGCTGGTTGCGCCGGCCCTGGCTCATCAGCTGTCGCCGCAGCTCACCGAGCCGCTTGCCGTCCAGCCGCAGCGAGTCGTCGCGGTAGAAGACCTTGAACTCGCGCGGGGATCCCGGTGCCTGCTGGCGCGAGGTCCGGCGCAGCACCTCGGCCATCCGGGCCGATCCCTTCACATCGGCGACGGCTGGGTCGTTGTGCCACGTCGCGCGTACGCCGTCCACGACCTCACCCAGCGAACGCAGCGCTACCGCGGTCTCACCGAGGCTCGGCAGGACGCGTTCGATGTAGCGCATGAAGACGCCCGACGGCCCCACGATGAGTACGCCGCCGGACTCGTAGCGGCGACGTTCGGTGTAGAGCAGGTAGGCGGCGCGGTGGAGTGCCACCACGGTCTTGCCCACACCCGGACCGCCGGAGATGGTCGTGACACCCTTGCCGGGCGCGCGGATGGCCTTGTCCTGCTCGGCCTGGATGGTCGCGACGATGGAGTGCATCGTGCGGTCGCGGGCGCGGCTGAGCTGGGCGATCAGCGCGCCCTCGCCGACGATCGGCAGGTCGGCCCCGGAGCGCTCCAGCGCCTCGGCGTCGAGCAGCTCGTCCTCGACACCGATCACGCTCTGCCCCTCGGAGCGGAGCACCCGCCGCCGGATCACGGACCTCGGCTCGACCGCGGTGGCCTGGTAGAACACCGCTGCTGCGGGCGCCCGCCAGTCGATGAGCAGCGAGTCACGCTCGGCGTCGCGCAGACCGATGCGGCCGACGTAGCGCGGCTCCGGGTCGACCGACGGGTCGAGGTCGAGGCGACCGAAGACCAGCCCCTCATGGGCGGCATCGAGCTGCGCGATGCGTCGCGCCGCTTGGAAGGCGAACGCGTCGCGCTCGACCAGACCACCCTCGTGCCCCAGAGCCCCACGTTCGCGGCCCTCGTTGGCCAGCTCCTGCGCAGCGCGCGCCGACTCCCCCAGCTGGAGGTAGACACGATCTACGAACCCCTGCTCCTGAGCGATCTCGCGCTCAGCCAGCTTGTCGTTCAACTGGATGTTCCCCCGTCACAAAGATCCACACCCGCCGTGCGCCCCCCATGGCGCACGGCAAGGAGGTAATTCTACCCCCGACGTGGTGTTATGCGGGCACGGGTGCCACCAAACGACTACCGCTTACGAGACAGGAAGGCGGTCATCGCCTCGCGGGCCTCGTCGGAGCCGAAGAGGCGGGCGGAGAGGGCGGCCATCTCCTCGCCGCCGGCGTCGATGTGCTCGACGAGGCCGCGGACCATGAGGCGCTTGGTCTCGCGCAGGCCCTGGGGGGATCCCTGGAGGAGCGAGGAGGTGATGGCGGCGACCTCGTCGTCGAGGGAGTCTGCCGGGACGGCGGCGGTGAGGATGCCGATGCGGGCCGCCTCGGCGGCGTCGAACTTGTCGCCCGTGAGGAAGTAGCGGGAGGCGGCGCGGGAGTCGATCCGGGGCAGGATCGAGAGGGAGATCGCGGCGGGGGCCAGGCCCAGCCGGACCTCGGTGAGCGCGAAGGAGACGGTGTCGGCGGCGATCGCGATGTCGGCGGCGGCCACGAGCCCGAGACCGCCGGCGCGCACGGGGCCCTGGACCTTCGCCACGACGGGCTTGGTCAGGGCGACGATGGTGCGCTGGAGACGTACGATCCCGCGGGTGCCCTCCTCCATCGGCACCGTCGCAGCCTCGGAGAGGTCGGCACCGGAGCAGAAGACGGTGCCCGTGGCCTGGAGCACGACCGCCTTGACCGAGGCGTCCTTGTCGGAGGTGTGCAAGGCCTCGAACAGCTCGGTGACCAGCTGGCGGGAGAGCGCGTTGCGGTTGGCCGGCGAGTCGAGGGTGATGGTGGCGACACCGTCGGCGACGTCGAGGTGAACGAGCTCGGTGGTGGTTTCGGGCGACTCAGTCATGGGGCAGACCCTACGGTGCTTGACTGGACGTGTGGACCCGGTCCTCTCTGCATTTTCCGCCATCCCTCGGGAGGGCTTCCTGCCACCCGAGGAGCGGGACTTCGCGGGCTTCGACGAGCCGCTTCCCATCGGCCACGGACAGACCAACTCACAGCCGCGAACCGTGGCCGACATGCTCCGACTCCTCCAGGTAGCGCCGGGCGACACGGTGCTCGACGTCGGCTCTGGATCGGGCTGGACCACCGCGCTGCTCGCCCACCTGACCGGTCCCGAGGGCAGCGTCACCGGGGTCGAGCTGGAGCCGACCCTGGTCAGGTTCGGCCGCCGGAACCTGGCCGCGACCGGCCAGCCGTGGGCTCGCATCGAGAAGGCGAAGAGCGGGGTCCTCGGCTGGCCGCAGCAGGCTGCGTACGATCGCATCCTCGTCTCCGCCGAAGCCGATGCGCTGCCAAACGAGCTGCTGGACCAGCTGGCCGCGCCCGGCCGGATGGTGATCCCGGTCGCCGGCCTGATGATGCTGGTCGAACGGAACCCGACCGGCACGGCGCGGCTCAGCAGCCACGGCTGGTATCGCTTCGTGCCGCTACGCAGGACCTAGGGCGTACGCCGCTTCGGCTCGTCCTCGTCCGGATGCGGCAGCGCGCGCAGCTGGCCCGGCGGCACCGGGGGCGGCGGCTTGGTCGGCGGCATCGGCCGGCTGAACTCGTCGCGGCGCCGGATCCGCCGCGCGGTCTTGCGGAGCCAGGAGGGATCCATGACGATCTCGTGACTGTTGCCGTCCCGGCCGTCGAAGGTGACCGCGACGGTCTCGAAGCCCTTGTGGCGCTGCATCAGGGCATAGCTCGCGTAGGCGCGGCGGTCGGCCTCGGTCAGGTCGACTTCGTCGGTGAAGAGGGTCAGCAGCGCGCGCGGCCACAGGTGGCGGGAATAGACGACGTTGACCTCGATCGAGATCACGATCATCAGCGCGGCGATGTAGAGGAACGCGACCAGACCGAGGACCAGCGCGAAGGTCTGGTTCATGCCGCGGGTGGCGGCGAGCACGTGCTGGACGAACTCCGCACCGAAGTACTGCAGCACCTGCCACAGCAGCGCGAACGTGAACGCACCCGGGAGGGCGTGGACCAGGGCGTGGTCGCGGGTGGTGGCCATCCGGAAGACGACGCAGAGCATGCCGGTGACGATCACGACGGTGCCGAGGATCACCAGCCAGTAGCCGATGTCGACGGCCTTGAACCCGAGGAAGTCGGTGCGGCTCAGCACCAGCGACAACCCGGTCACCGAGAGGATGGCCAGACCGCCGGCGGCAAGCATGAGCAGCGCCCGCACCCTCAGCAGGATCGGGTTGGGACGGCTGTTGCGCGGCACGGACCAGGCGGTGTTGACCGCGTTCTGCAACGAGAGGCCCAGGCCGAGGGCACCGTAGAGGGCCGTGAGACCACCGATGATGATCGCGCCGGTCGAGCCGGTGAGCTCCTTGCGGCCGAGCTGGTCACCGATGATCGGGAACTGCGCCAGCGCCGTGTCGAGCACCGCCTCCTGCAGGCTCGGGTTGCCCTCCAGTACGAAGCCGAGGATCGAGGAGGCGAGCAGCAGGAGCGGGAAGACGGCCACGAAGGCGTAGTAGGTGATGATCGCGGCGAGGTTGTTGCCCTGGTCGTCCCAGAACTTGTAGAGGACAGCCAGCGGGAACGCGACCGGCGGGAACCGGCGCTGAGCCCGATCCATTGCCGTCGCCGCTCCAGCCATAAGGGTCAGGCTAACCCCTGTGCGACCCGATAGATTGAACGTCGGCCAGGTCAGCAGGCCAGCACACTCGAGGAGATGACCCACCAGATGTCGAACTTCGGCCCGCCGCCCGGGCCGCCGCCAGGCGCACCGCAGGACCCCGCTCGTGGACCGCAGCCGCAGGCCCCGCCCTGGGCACAGCAGGCGTACGCCCCCTCCGGCCCGCCGCTGGCGACCTGGGGCCGACGGGCCGGCGGTGCGCTGATCGACGCGGCCCTGCTGGTGCCGTTCTACCTGGTCGCCGGCGTGGGCGGTGGGTTGTCGCAGGAGTCCGGCTTCTTCGTCACCGTCTTCGGCCTCCTGGTCACCGCGGTCGGCTGGTTCGGGTTCATCGGCTTCGCCGTCTGGAACCACGTCCTCAAGCAGGGCCGCACCGGCTACACCATCGGCAAGGGCGTCATCGGGATCAAGCTGGTCCGCAAGGAGTCGCAGGCCACGATCGGCGCCCCGACGGCGCTGGTCCGGCAGCTGCTGCACGTCCTCGACGCGTTCTGCCTGATCGGCTACCTGTGGCCGCTGGTGGACGACAAGCGGCAGACCTTCGCCGACAAGATCGTCGGGACGCTGGTCGTCGTGGAGCCGCGGTCGCACACGTGATGCGTGGCGTGTGCGCTGACATTTACGTTGCGATGTGGCCATACTCGGCGCATGTCTAACTACGGCCCGCCTCCTGGCGCCCCGCAGGACCCCTCCGGCCAGCCCCTGCCGCCGACTCCGCCGCCGGCACCGGCCTACGGTCAGCCCAGCGCTCCGCCGCCTCCGCCTGCACCGGGATACGGCGCGGCCCCCACCGCGCCCACCGGCTACGGCGCCGCCCCGGCCGGATACGGCTACGGCGCTCCGACGCCGCCGTACGCCTCCTGGGGTGCACGTGCGGGAGCCTTCATCATCGACGGGCTCGTCGGTGCGGTGGCCATGATCCCGTTCTGGATCGGCTACGGCCTGCTCATCGGCGGAGCCGCCGCGGGTGGGGCCTCGGAGTATGACCCGAACACCGGCATGTACACGCCTGGCGGCGAGCCCAACGGGGCGCTCATGGCCATCGGCGGGCTGCTCATGTTCATCGGCTTCCTCGTCTCGCTCGCCTTCCTGTTCTGGAACTACGGCCTGAAGCAGGGCAAGACCGGCTACTCGATCGGCAAGGGTGTCCTCGGCATCAAGGTCGTCAAGGAGGCCGACGGCCAGGTCCTCGGCACCTGGTTCTCGATCGGGCGCTTCTTCGTCCACTACCTCGACCAGCTCGCCTGCTACATCGGCTACCTGTGGCCGCTGTGGGACGACAAGCGGCAGACCTTCGCCGACAAGATCCTCAGCACGATCGTCATCGTCGAGCCGAAGCGGTAGACACAGACGTACGCAGCAGGGCCGGTCGCTCGCGCGTCCGGCCCTGTACTCGTTGTGGCGTGCTCAGTAGGACTTCGGGAGTCCCAGGGTGTGCATCGCGATGTAGTTGAGGATCATCTCCCGACTGACCGGGGCGATCCGGCCCAGTCGGGCGGCGACGAGCTGGTTGGCCAGGCCGTACTCGACCGTCAGGCCGTTGCCACCGTGGGTGTGGACGGCGGCGTCGGTGGCGTTGCAGGCGACCTCGCCGGCGGCGTACTTGGCCATGTTGGCGTACTCCCCGGCGCCGGCGTCGTCACCGGCGTCGTAGAGCGCGGCGGCCTTCTGCCACAGCAGGCGGGCCTGCTCCAGCTCGATCTTGACCTTCGCCAGCGGGTGCGCGATGCCCTGGTGAGAGCCGATCGGGGCGTCCTTCCAGACCGAGCGGTCCGCGGCGTACGCCACCGCCTTGCCGAGCGCGTAGCGGGCCATCCCGCAGGAGAGGGCGGCGCCCATGATGCGCTCGGGGTTGAGGCCGGCGAAGAGCTGCCAGATGCCGCCGTCCTCGTCGCCGACGAGGGCGTCCGCGGGGAGACGTACGTCGTCGATGAAGAGGGTGAACTGCTTCTCCGGCGCCTCCCAGGCCATCGGGATGACCTGCTTCTCGAATCCCGGCGCGTCGGTCGGGACCACGAAGAGGGCCGGCTTGAGCTTGCCGGTCTTGGCATCTTCCGTCCGGGCGACGATGAGTACCGAGTCGGCCTCGTCGACCCCGGAGATGAAGGTCTTCTGGCCGTTCAGGACCCACTCGTCGCCGTCACGCTTGGCCGTGGTGGTGATCTTGTGGGAGTTGGAGCCGGCGTCGGCCTCGGTGATGCCGAAGGCCATCAGCAGGCTCCCGTCGGCGATGGCGGGAAGCCAGCGCTTCTTCTGCTCCTCGGTGCCGCAGCGGCCGATGATGCTCCCGCAGATCGCGGGGCTGACGACCATCATCAGCAGGGGCGCGCCGGCGGTCGCGGCCTCCTCGAGCACCGCGGCCAGGTCGCTCATGCCGCCGCCCCCGCCGCCGTACTCCTCGGCGATGTTGACGCCGAGGAACCCGTGGCGACCCATCTCGAGCCACATCTCGGTCATCTTGCCGCCCTCGCGGGCCTGCTTGGCGACGAAGTCGTGACCGTACTTCCCGGCCAGCTTCGCCACCGCCTCGCGCAGCGCGATCCGCTCCTCGGGCTCACCAAATGGGTTGGGCACAGTTGTGGTGGTCATGCTGTCTCCTCCTCGACGACGGCCAGCACCTCGCCGGCGGCGACCTGGGTTCCTGGTTTCACGTGGATCTGGGTGAGTACGCCGTCGGACGGCGCGGTCACCGTGTGCTGCATCTTCATCGCCTCCAGGACCAGCAGCGGCTGGCCCTCGGTGACGCTGCTGCCGGACTCGGCGAGCACGCTGACGACCGATCCCGGCATCGGCGCCAGCAGGCTTCCGGGCTGGGTCTGGGTCGCGGGGTCGGTGAACCTCGGACGCCTCCTCAGCGCGGTGTGACCGAACGCGGAGTCGACGTCGATCCGATCACCCTCGATCGAGATCGCGTACGTCGTCCGTAGGCCGTCCTTCTCGAGCGCAACCTGGCCTTGACCTGCACCGATGACCTCGAAGCCATCGATGCGGTAGCCGTCGCGGGTGCCGTACCACTCGACGACGAGGCCGTCGTCCGAGCCGTCCTCGAAGACGGTCCGCTGCGGCTGGTTGGTGACGTTGCGCCAGGCGACCGGGATCCCGGGGCGGCGGGTCCGCTCGGCCAGAGCGATCGCGGCGGCGACCGGGGCACCGGTGTCCTCGGCCGTTGAAACAAAGGTTTCCTTCGTGAGCAGAGCCGTCGTGACCTCGCCGCTCCGGAACGAGTCCGAGCCGAGGATCCCGAGCAGCTGCTCCCGGTTGGTCACCAGGCCGTGGATCCTGGCCGTACGCAGCACCGAGACCAACCGCCGGATCGCCGCGTCGCGCGTGGGCGCGTGCACGATCACTTTCGCCAGCATCGCGTCGTAGAAGGTGCTGACCGCGGAGCCCGACGTGTAGCCGGCATCGACCCGCGCGTCGCCAGGGAACTCCAACGCCGTCAACGTCCCCGACTGCGGCTGATAGTCCGCCGAAGGATCCTCGGCGTAGAGCCGAACCTCCACCGCATGCCCGTCAACCCCGCTGGTCGAGCCGCCGGATCCGCCAGGCGGAGGCGTGTCGAGACCAACACCTTCCGCCACCGCGATCTGCAGCTCCACCAGGTCCACCCCGTGCACCAGCTCGGTCACCGGATGCTCGACCTGGAGCCGCGTGTTCATCTCCAGGAACCAGAACCGCTCCGAGGCGGCGTCGTAGAGGAACTCGACGGTGCCCGCCCCGCGGTAGTCGATCGCAGCGGCGGCGTTCCGGGCCGCCTCGTGCAGCGCCTCACGGACGGGTTCGGGCAGCAGCGGGGCCGGGGACTCCTCGACGACCTTCTGGTGGCGGCGCTGCACCGAGCAGTCGCGCTCGCCGAAGACGGCGACATTGCCGGAGCCGTCGCCGACGACCTGGACCTCGACGTGGCGGCCGGCCTCGACGTACGGCTCGACGAAGACGGTTCCGTCCCCGAACGCGGACGCGGCCTCGGCCTCCGCCTTGGCGATCTCGGCGCCGAGATCGCCAAGTGAGCGGACGATCCGCATCCCGCGCCCACCCCCACCGGCGGAGGCCTTCACCAGCAGCGGCAGGTCGGCCTCGACCGGCGAGGCCGGGGCCTCCAGCACGGGGACCCCGGCGGAGGCCATGATCTTCTTGGCCTCGATCTTGGAGCCCATCTGCTCGATCGACTCGGGCCTCGGCCCGATCCAGACCAGACCGGCCGCCTCGACGGCGCGCGCGAAGTCGGCGTTCTCCGACAGGAACCCGTAGCCCGGATGGATCGCGTCGGCACCGGCCACCTTGGCCGCCTCGATGATGAGGTCGGCGCGGAGGTAGGTCTCGGCGGGGGCGTTGCCCGTGAGACGTACGGCATGGTCGGCCTCGGCCACGAACGGCAGGGCCGCGTCGGCGTCGGAGTGCACCGCGACGGTCTCGATGCCGAGCTTGCGGGCGGTGCGGAAGACGCGCGAGGCGATCTCGGCACGGTTGGCGACAAGCAATCTGGTGATCATGGGCACTTCCTTTCGCTGGTCGAGCCGCCGGAGCCGCTAGGCGAAGGCGTGTCGAGACCAACAGAGTCGACTGTGTTGGTCTCGACACCGCTCGCTGCGCTCGCGGGCTCGACCGACGGTTGCTGGTCACATCCGGAAGACACCAAAGTTCATCGCCCCCTCGATCTCCTTCGTCGCGATGGCGGAGAGGCAGAGGCCGAGCACGGTTCTGGTGTCACGCGGGTCGATGACCCCGTCGTCGTAGCCGAGGCCGGAGAGGAACATCGGCAGCGACTGCTCCTCGACCATCCCCTCGACCATCTCCTTGACGCCCTTGAACCCCTCGGCGTCGAAGACCTCACCCTTCTTCTCGGCCGACTCGCGGGCGACGATCTCCATCACGCCGGCGAGCTGGGCCGGACCCATCACCGCGGACTTGGCGGAGGGCCAGGTGAACAGGAAGCGAGGGTCGTACGCACGGCCGTTCATGCCGTAGTTCCCGGCGCCGTAGGAGGCGCCCATGATCACGGTCAGGTGCGGGACGGTGGAGTTGGAGACGGCATTGATCATCAGGGCGCCGTGCTTGATGATGCCGCCCTGCTCGTACTCCGTGCCGACCATGTAGCCGGTGGTGTTGTGCAGGAACAGCAGCGGGGTGTCCTTCTGATTGGCGAGCTGGATGAACTGCGCCGCCTTCTGAGCCTCCTCCGACATGAGTACGCCGCGCGCGTTGGCGAGGATGCCGATCTCGTAGCCGTGCAGCCGGGCCCAGCCGACGCAGAGGCTCGATCCGTAGAGAGGCTTGAACTCGTCGAACGGCACCTCGTTGTCGGGGCCGGTCCCGTCGACGATCCGGAGGATCGCGTCACGTGGGTCGAAGGGCTCCTTGAGGTCGGTCGGGATCAGGTCGAGCAGGCCATCGGGATCGAGCTCGGGCTCGTAGCTCGCCTTCGGCTCGGGCCCGCGCTTGCGCCAGTTGAGCCTGGCCACGACGCGTCGCGCCTGCCGGATCGCATCGTGCTCGTCGATCGCGAGGAAGTCGGAGGAGCCGGAGATGCGCGAGTGCATCTCGGCCCCGCCCAGCGACTCGTCGTCCGTGTCCTCACCGGTCGCCATCTTCACCAGCGGCGGCCCGGCCAGGAAGACCTTCGCGCCCTCCTTGACCATGATCACGTAGTCGCTCATGCCGGGGACGTACGCACCTCCGGCCGTGGAATTGCCGAAGACCACCGAGATGGTCGGCTGCTTACGGGCGGAGGCCCTTGTCAGGTCGCGGAAGCCCTTGCCGCCCGGGATGAAGATGTCCTTCTGCGTGGGCAGATCGGCGCCGCCGGACTCGGTCAGGTTGATCGTCGGGAGACCGTTCTTCTCGGCGATCTCGGCCGCCCGGAAGGAACGCTTGAGGGAGTAGGGGTTGAGTGCGCCGCCCTTCACCGTCGGGTCGTTGGCGACGATCATGCACTCGACGCCCTCGACCACACCGATGCCGGTGATGATCGAGCCGCCGACCGGGAAGTCGCTGCCCCAGCCGATCAGCGGCTGGGTCTCGAGGAACGGGCTGCCCTCGTCCAGGAGCAGCTCGATCCGCTCGCGGGCGAGGAGCTTGCCGCGGGCCTTGTGGCGGGCGACGTACTTCTCGCCGCCGCCGGCTGCCGCCTTCGCGTGCTCCGCGTCGAGGGCCTCGATCTTCTCGAGGAGGGCTTCTCTGTTCCCACCGCTGGTCGAGCCGCCGGAGCCGCTAGGCGGAGGCGTGTCGAGACCAACAGAGTCGTTTCCGGTCATCGGTCCAGTCCCAACAGTTTGGCCGCCAGGTCGGTCATCACTTCGGTGGCTCCTCCTCCGATCGGCAGGATCCGGGCGTCGCGGTAGTGCCGCTCGACCTCGGTCCCGTGCATGTATCCCGTCCCGCCGTGGAGCTGGACGGCCTGGTCGACGACCCAGGTACAGGCCTCGACCGCTGTCTGCTTGGCCAGCGCCGCCTCGGCGATCGTCTGTTGTGTCGAGCCTTCGCGGTCGTAACGGGCGACGACCGCGTGCGTGTAGGCCTTGGCGACCTCGACCTGCCGGTGCATCTCGACGAGCTTGTGGCGTACGACCTGACGCTTGATCAGCGGCTCACCGAACGTCTCCCGCTGGCGGCAGTAGTCGGCGGTGAGCGCCAGGCAGCGGGCGGCGGTGCCGTAGCCCTGCACGGCCAGCGCGATCCGCTCGGTCACGAACGCCTCGGCGATGTAGACGAACCCGGCGTTCTCGTCGCCGACGAGGTTGGCGGCCGGGACGCGTACGTCCTCGAAGGCGAGCTCCGCGGTGTCAGAGCAGTGCCAGCCCATCTTGGCGAGCTTGCGCGTGACCGTGAAGCCGGGGGTGTCCTTGTCGATCACGAGCAGGCTGATGCCGCCGGCGCCCTTCCCGCCCGTGCGGACGGCGGTGGTGACGAAGTCGGCGCGCACGCCGCTGGTGATGAACGTCTTCGCGCCGTTGACGACGAGCTCGTCGCCGTCGCGGGTTGCGGTCGTGCGGAGGTGTGCGACGTCGGAACCGCCGTCGGGCTCGGTGATCGCGAGGCTGCCGATCTTCTCGCCCGCCAGCGTCGGCTTCACGTAGGTGTCGATGAGGTGGGGCGAGCCGTGCTTGGCGATGTGCGGCAGCGCGATCCCGTGGGTGAACAGGCCCGCGAGCAGGCCGGAGGAGGCGCCCTCGGACATCAGTCCCTCGGTCACCGCGACCGTGTCGGCCAGTCCGCCGCCCTCGCCGCCGGCCTCTTCGGGGAAGCCGATCCCGAGCAGACCCTGCTTCGCGGCGGCCTTGTGGAGCTCCCGCGGGATCTCCTGGTTGTCCTCCCACTCCTGAAGATCGGGGAAGACTTCACGGCGGGCGAACTCGGCGCCCAGCTCGAACAGGTCGTCGGTCATCGGATCGCCTCCGAGTTGCCGTCGTCAGGACGGAGATTTAGGGGCATGTCGACAAATCGGCTCCGCGCCCACTCGCCCAGCCCTTTCGCCTGCGGGTCGAACCGGGTCGATGCGGCCACACCCTCCCCGAGCAGGTCGTGGATGACGATGTTCACGCCCCGCAGGTGCGGCAGCGGCGTGATGTCGATGGCCAGGTCCTCGGCCTCGGGCAGCAGCTCCCGCACCCACTGTGGGGTGACGGTGTCCAAGAGCCACTCGACAGCAGCCTCCGGCCGTCCCTGCGGCACCCAGAGCCCGAGGTTGGCGTCGCCGCCCTTGTCCCCGGATCTCGCGTAGACCAGCTCTCCCAGCTCTCTCCGAGACGTCGCCCCCGTCGGCCGAGACGTCGCCCCGGTCGTACGAGACGTCACTCCCGTCGATGCGCGTGACGTCTCGGCCGACGCGCGTGACGTCTCGGCATAGGCGAGGGGGGACGGAACCTCGTAGGTCGAACCGTCGGGGAGGTGGACGGTCTCCGGGGCGCGGTCGCGCCGGACGTACGCAGCTTTGTAGATGCCGAACGGAGACGGCCGCCCCGGGGGCGCGGTGACGTGGAAGCCCGGGTAGGAGGCGAGCGCCAGCTCGATGGCCGGAGCCGTCAGTGCGCGTCCGACGGCATCGGCATCCGCCGCCCGCGCTGAGAGCCGCAGGATGCAGGCGGCTCCCTCCTCGGTCGGCGAGTCGGGCGCGGGGATGCGGTAGGTGGACCAGGTGTAGTCGGGACCGATCGGGAGCTCGGCGTCGAGCTGGTCACGCAGCCAGGCGGCCTTGGCGTCGATGTCGGGGCCGGTGAGGACGAACTCGGCCGAGTTGCGGTAGCCACCGAGCGAGTTGACCGCGACCTTGAGGGTCGCCGGCGGCGGGGTGCCCGTCACGCCGGTGATCGCGACCCGGTCGATCCCGACCTCCTCCAGACGGATCGAGGTGAGGTCGGTCGTCACGTCGGGACCGAGGTAGAGCGGACCCTGGATCTCGTAGAGCAGCTGTGCGGTGACCGTGTCGACCGTGACCGTGCCGCCGGTCTCGTCCTGCTTGGTGATGATCGAAGAGCCGTCCACGGCGATCTCGGCGACCGGGAATCCCAGCGGCCGTGCGCGGGCCTGCGGCGACATGGTCAGGAACCCGGAGAAGTTGCCGCCGGTGGCCTGGGTGCCGCACTCGATCACGTGCCCGGCGACCACGGCACCGGCGAGCTCGTCGTAGGAGTCGCGCTTCCAGCCGTGGTGGGCGATCGCCGGCCCGACGACGACGCTCGCATCAGTGACGCGACCGGTGACGACGATGTCGGCGCCGGCGTCGAGCGCGTGCGCGATCCCGAAGGCACCGAGGTAGGCGTTGGCGGTCAGTGCGTCGGGGTGGGAGTCGAGGCGACCGCGCAGATCGTCGCCGTCGACATAGGCCACCTTGGCGCGGGTCCCGAGCGCCTCGATGGCGGCCGCGAGACCGGCGGGGTTGAGCCCGCCGGCGTTGGAGACGATCTTGACGTCTCGCTGCAGGGCGAGGTCGAGGCTGTCCGCGACCTGACGCAGGAAGGTCTTGGCATAGCCCGTCGTCGGGTCCTTGAGCGTGTCCTTGCCCAGGATGAGCATGGTGAGCTCGGCGAGGTAGTCCCCGGTGAGCACGTCGAGCCGACCGCCCTCAAGCATGTCGCGCATCGCCGAGAACCGGTCACCGTAGAAGCCGGAGCAGTTGCCGATGGTGATCACTTCTTGGGCCTCCCGCCCCCGGTGGGCCCGGCGAACGCCTGGGCGATGCTCAGCCACTTCTCGGCGTCGTCCCCGGTGGTCTCGAGCGCGGTGTCGTCGCGGTGGATGCGCTGGGTGACGAGCCGGGCGAAGTCGTACGCCGGGCCCCGGACGCTCTGCGCCGCGTCCTCCGGCCCCCACTCCCACACCTCACCGGACGGTGCGGTGAGCTCGACGCGGAACGGCTCGGAAGGCGGCGTCAGGCCCTGCACTCCGTAGGAGAAGTCGCGGGTGCGAGTGCCTAGGTGGCAGACGTGCTTGATGCGGTCGCTGGGCTCGTAGGTGTGGCCGAGCGCTTCACGCACGTCCAGCCCGTGGGCCCACGTCTCCATGAACCGCGCGGTCGCCATCGACGCCGGTGACATCGGCGGCCCGAACCAGGGCAGCTTCTGCCCGTCGGGGACGTTCGCGAGCGCCCCGGCGAGCTCGCCGCGTACGCCGTCCCAGTGCTGCAGAAGCTCCGTCGCCGGCATCGCGGCCATCGCCAGAGCGGACTCGTCGACGTAGCCCTCGGGGTTCTTGATGGCCTCGTTGACGAGCTCGTCCCACGCGGCCGCATCACCCGCCACCCACTCGGTCGCGGCGATCGCGGCCTCGTCGGTCCAGGCCAGATGGGCGATCTGGGCGGCGACGTCCCAGCCCGCGGCCGGCGTCGGCTCGCGCCAGCCCGCCTCACTCAGGCCCGCCACCACCTGGCGCAGCTCGAACCCCTCCATGGAGAGGTCCTCGAGAAGGGAATCCAGCAGGCTCACGCGGCCACCTCCGTAGCGCAAGCGCCAGGATACGGACGCGGCCGCCTGAGGCTCGTTGTCGTTCGCTGTCGCTCACTCATTGCAGCTCTCTTTCCAGGACCTCGGCCCAGTGATCGAGGATCCGCTCGCGTCGGGCGGCGTCGTCGGTAATCGTGTCAGCCAGAGCCAGGCCGCGGACGAGATCAAGCGTCGCTTGCACGAGCTCGCGCACACCGGGCTTCGACTCGTCCACGTCGAGCAGCTCGACCGTGGCCCGGTGGAGCTCGCGGCCGATGCGCTGCTCGAGCGGACCCACCGCCGCAGCCAGCTGCTCGTCGGTGCGGGCCGCGACCCACAGCTCCAGGGCCGCGGCGAAGACCGGCGAGGTGACCTGCTCGGCGAGCATGGCGAGCACGTGCCGCGTACGCTGCCCGCCCTCCGGAAGCGCGCCGGCAGCCTCTTTCAGCGCCTCGCCACGGGCTTCGGTGATGTGCTCGACGGCCGCCACGACCAGGTCGTTCTTGGCCGGGAAGTGGTGCAGCTGGGCCCCACGGGAGACCCCGGCCCGCTGGGAGACGAGCGTGGTCGAGGTGCCGGCGAAGCCGCGCTCGGCCAGCAGCTCCACGGTGGCGTCGAGGAGGCGGGCCCGCATCGCGCGGGTGCGCTGTTCCTGAGGGATCCGGGTGGCCTGGCTCACAGGCAGGCACTCTGCCGCTCCAGAAACAAACAGTCAACCCTGACTGTATATTTCTGAGACGACGACCTTGCAGGCGGAAGCGAAACGTCCGGAACCGCACCTAACGTCGGTCCCATGGCTATCGCACGCAATCCTCAGTGGGTCATCGACTGTCCCGACACGGCAGCCCTGGCCACCTTCTACGCACAGCTCCTCGGATGGGAGTCCAAGGTCGACGACGACGGCGGCTGGGCCAGCGCCTGGGGCGACGGCGGATCGCTGGACTTCCAGCGCGTCGACAACTACCGGGCCCCGCAGTGGCCCGGCCAGGACGTACCTCAGCAGACGCATCTCGACGTCACCGTCGACGACCTCGACAAGGCCGAGGCCGAGGTCCTCGAGATCGGCGCCACCAAGCACGAGGTCCAGCCCGGCGAGAGCTTCCGCGTCTTCCTCGACCCCGCCGGCCACCCCTTCTGCCTCTGCCGGGCCTGACTCCCGCCGAGTCGGCAGAAATGGCGTGCCGAGAATGCAGTTGTGGGGGGGGGGGGGGGGGGGGGGGGGGGGGCGGGGGGGGGGGGGGGGGGGGGGGGCGGGGGGGCGCGGGGCGCGGGGGGGGGCCCCCCCCCCCCCCCGCCCCCGGCCCCCCGCCCCGGCCGCCCTGGCTCGCAAGTTGTGGCGTACGCTTTCGTTTTGTGCGCCCCCAACACCCGGCCCCCCCCCCCCCACAACTGAGGATTCGGCCCGCCACAGGTGCTTATTCGACGCGGGCCACCATCGGCAGCCGACCGCGGGTGGTGACCGCGACGATGAGCGCGATCAGCAGGGGCAGCCCGACGACCACGATGCCGACGAGCTCCCACGGGATCTCGAGGTAGTGCGCGGCGACGCTGTCGCGTTCCGGCCAGCCCTCGGTGGTGATCGGAAAGCTGATCGCGATCCCCGGAACGAACCCGATGAGGGCTCCCGGGACGGCCCCGAGAAGCGTCACGACCAGGGCGTACGAGGCAGCGACCCCGCGTCGCGTACGCGTCCTGGCGCCGACCGCCGACAACGTCGCCAGGTCGGGGCGGGCGTCGTTGAGCGCCAGGTGCGTCGCGGTCAGCGCGCCACCGATCATCAGCACTGCCCCCAGGGTGACCAGGAGCAGCCAGACGATCACGGCGGTGTCCGTCTCCTGGTAGCCGCGCTCGACCAGGATCGTCGTCGGGAACTGCCCGGCGGCCAGGGCCTCGTCGAGGTCCGTCTCGGCATCGGCGCCGAGCCGGGCGTTCTCGATGTAGAGGCCCAGGACCCGCGGTTCGACACCGAGCTTCTGCGCCATCCCCGGCGTCACGACCGCGTACGCCGGCGAAGCCCGCTCACCGACGTCGAGGTAGGTCGCCGGCACCTCGACGGTGACTGCGTCGCGATCCGTCTGCTCCTCCTCCGACCACTCCTTGATGACCAGTCGCGCGGACTGCTGCGAAGACCTCAGCTCGTCGTCGGTGGTGAACACCACCGCACCGGAGGACCGCAGGGTCTCGGTGGCAGCGGCGGCGTCGCGCTCGGAGAGCGACCGCGCCACGGCCGGCGGGAGGGTGCCGTCGGCGTCGGCGACGACGAGGTCCCCGAACTCGCCGATGGTGGTGTCGAGCGGGATCGACCCACCATCGCCGGTCTCGACGGCGACGTACTGCCCGTCGGCCTCGGTCGTCGCACCGTACGTGAGTGCCGCGCTCGCTCCCGGGATGGCCTTCTCGACCTGCGCGGCGACGTTCTCCCACCGCGCTCTCGTCGCGTCCGGGTCGACGTCGCCCCCGGCGGCGCTGTGCCGCGGATGCACCACGGCGTCGCCGATGGCGAAGGAGGGCAGGTAGCTCTCCTGGTTCTGCTCCTGATCGCTGCTGAACGCGATCCCGAGCGTGACCACACCGACCACCGTCACCGCGATCGCACCGGCAGCCGGCACCGTCCGGGTGCGGTGCCGATCGGCGTCGCGGGTCGCGAACCGGATCACCAACGGCAGCCGAGCACTGAACCGCGCTGCCGCGGACACGAGGGCGGGAAGGATGAACAGCACCCCGGCGACGCAGAGCAGTACGCCGAGAGCGATCGGGATCCCGCTGAGCGCGTTCCGGGTGCCGAAGGCCGCCGATGCGACCCCGGCGGCCACGAGCACGAGGCCGATGATCGGCGAGCGCCGCGAGGGCAGGCTCTCGGACCGCCGCCCGGACAGTACGCCGACGACGTTCTGTCGCGAGGCGATCCAGGCCGGGACGATGGCCGCGCAGATCGCGGCCGCGAAGCCGATGACCGCGACCGCCAGGACCTGCAGCCACGGCACCTCGAACGGGCCGAACCACGCCGAGACCTGGTCCTGAGCCAACGGCTGGAGCAGCCGCGCCAGCCCGACCCCGAGGACGGCACCGACGACAGCCGCGACAGCACCGATGACGATCGCCATCCCGAGCAGGACACGCCGGGACTGTCGAGCGGTCCCTCCCGAGGCCGCGATCAGGGCCAGGTCGCGCGCCTGGCGCCGGGCCGCGACCGCGAACGCCGGCCCGGCGAGCAGGACCACCTCGAGGATCACCATGACGACGATGAGGACGAGGACCACGAGCTCGGACGCGTCCGGGGCGCCCATGGGCGGACGGAGCTCCTTGTCGGCCGCGCGGGCCGCTGCCGGCGGGTCCATGACGACCGAGCGCGAGAGCACGAAGGCACCCGCCGCATTCAGGTCCTCGATGTCGGACCAGGTCACCGGTCCACCGCCGACCAGCCAGGTCGAACGTTCGCTGGTGTAGTCCACCGGCAGGTTTTGCCCGGCGATGAAGGGGTCGTTGCGTACGTCCGCCGACTCGACGATCCCGACGATCTTGCGCGTCTCGTCGGTGTCGCCGTTGGGGATCAGCAGCTCCTCGCCGATGCCCGGACCACGGAACGCGAGGTCGGAGTTGACCACGACCTCGTCCGGGCTCTGCGGGAGTCGTCCGTCGGTCAGCCGGACCAGCCCGGCGGCGAGCGGGTCGTTCAGATCCGTCTGCAGACCGCTGGCCCAGGTGACCCCCTTGTCCGTGCGTACGTCGAAGGTCTGGTCCTCGGCCGCGAGCAGCGGACGGTCCCCGATGACGGCCCTCACCCCCGCCGCGTCGAGCGGGTCGGCGTCGGACTCGTCCAGCCATTCGGACGCGTTCTCGGGATCGATGCCCTGCCGCACCGAAGCGGAGCCCTGGACGTCGATGCTGGCCGCGGCCTCGGTGCCGAGCCGGCGGTCGAGACCTTCCACGGTGTCGACGTCATAGGTCCGGTACGTCACCGCGACCGCGGTCACGCCCGCCACCGGCAGCGCGATCATCAAGACGACCAGCAGGCTGCGCCACTTCGCCCGCCGGGCCTCCCGTTGCCCGAGGCGGAGGGCGAGCCGCCAGCCGCCGAGGCCGCCGCTCATGCCGCCGCCTCCGTCGCAGAGAGCGAGGAATACGGACGCGGCGGCCTGAGGCCTGTTGTCGCTCGCTGTCGCTCGCTCATGCCTCCACCTCGTCCACGAGCACCGTGCTCGGCGTCTCGCCGGCCTCGTCGACGACGAGCCCGTCGCGTACGTAGATCACCCGGTCGGCCCAGCTGGCGTAGCGCGGCTCGTGGGTGACGAGCACGCCGGCCGCGCCCGCGTCGCAGCGCGCGCGGATCAGCTTGAGGATGTCCTCGCCGGTCTCGGTGTCGAGGGCGCCGGTCGGCTCGTCGGCCAGGATCAGTCGGCGATTGCCGACGATCGCCCGGGCGATCGCGATCCGCTGCCGCTGCCCGCCGGACATCTCGTCGGGGAACCGGTCGGCGAAGCCGTCGAGCCCGACCTCCTCGAGCGCCTTCCGCGCCGCGTCCCGCGCCGGGCGGCGCCCGGCGCCGTCGAGCTCCAACGGCAGCGCGACATTCTCGGCGGCGGTCAGCGCCGGGATCAGGTTGAAGTCCTGGAAGACATAGCCGATCGACGTACGCCGCAGCTTGGCGCGCCCGCTGACCCCGGCCTCGTCGAGATCCTGGCCGTCGACGCGCACCGACCCGGAGGTCGGTGAGTCGAGGCCGCCGGCGATGGTCAGCAGCGACGACTTCCCGGAGCCGCTCGGCCCCATGATCGCGACCAGCTCACCGGCGTACGCCGCGAGGCTGACGCCACGCAGGGCGTGCACCTCGGCGGCACCGGTGCCGTGGACGCGGCTCACGTCGGTGAGCCGGAGGACGGGTTCACTCATCGGTGGACTCCTTGGTCGAGGTGGTGCCCGGCTTGACGGGCGTGGCGTGGGTGCGGCGGCTCAGCCGCTCGCGGGCGTCGGCGAGCCAGCGGTTCTGGTCGTGGCTGAGGCGGCGCAGGTCGTGGGCGAGAGCGGCGTTCATCGGCCCGCTCCGTCGACGGGGTCCGGAGCGGTGCTCGACGCGGCCGCCCGGCGGAGCCGGGCCTCGCAGTGGTCGAGCCAGCGGATCTCGGCCTCGGCCGCGAAGATCAGGCGATCGAGGACCAGCCCGCCGGCGAGGTCCTCGCCGGCTCCGGATCGCGACTGGCGGCGGTATCCCTGGAGCGCCTGCATCGTCGCGTTGCGCTGCTGCTGGACGACCTTGCCGACGTCCACGCTCGGCACCGCGACCGCGACCGCGAGCTTGATCGCGAGCTCGTCGCGCTGTGGCTGCGTACGCTCCACCGGAGTGTCGAACCACCCCTGCACCTCGACCCTGCCGGCCTCGGTGAGCTGGTAGAGGGACCGTCCCTCCGCGTCGGTCCCTCCCGCCTCCACGAGGCCGTCACGCTCGAGTCGCGACAGGGTCGTATAGACCTGCCCGACGTTCAGCGGCCAGCTGGCCCCGGTGCGCTGCTCGAACTCGGCGCGCAGCTCGTAGCCGTAGCGCGGCTTCTCCAGCAGCGCCAGCAGTGCGTGTTTCACGGACACTCGATCACCTCCCTTGATTACTTACTGAGTATGTATATACCGAGTATGCATCCAAGGGCAAGCCGAAATTCCGCTGCCGATGCCTCCCCTTGCATGAAACAATTCCGCGGCCGGTTCGGGTCGGCATCCACCAGCCACCTGACCAAGGGACAAGAAGTGTCACGTCATGGACGTGTCGTCGCGCTGGCCGCGGCGTCACTCGTTCTCGGCGGGGTGAGCGTCATCCCGATGACCTCGTACGCCGCCGAACCCGACCCGATCGCGACCTACAAGGACCGCACCGGCGTCCCCCTGACCATCCATCGGAACACCACCGGCGACGCAGACTTCATCGGCGCGAAGAGCGACGCGGCCGAGCCGCTGGGTGCCTCGGTCGCGCCCGGCAAGGCCGCCCGGACCCAGCTCACCCGGGCCGGCGAGGCCCTCGGCACCGACGACCTCGACCTCCGCGAGCAGAACACCACCGCAGCCGTCGGCGGCGGCTCGGTCACCCGGTTCGACCAGTACGTCGATGGCCTCCCGGTCCTCGGCGGCGAGGTCGTCGTCGGCCTCGATGAGGAGCGCGGGCTCAACTCCGCAGCCACCAGCCTCTCCGACGCCACCTCGGCGCCGGAGGCGAACGTCAGCCGCGCCTCGGCGGCCGCGGCCGCCACAAAGATCGTCACCAAGGCCCACCGCAGCACCACCAACCGGCTCACCGTCGAGGACCAGGGTGTCTGGCTCTACGACGACGAGCTCGTCCGCGGCCCGCAGGTCGGCACCGCCAGCGTCCGCCGGCTCACCGTGACCGACGGCTCGGCCATCCGCGAGACCGTCCTGGTCGACGCGACCAGCGGCCGCGTTCTCATGCGGGTCGACGAGATCGCGCACGCCAACCGCCGCATCTGCGACTGGCAGAACACCCGCACGGCGACCACTGTCCCCCAGGAGTGCGGCACGTCCAGCACTCGCGTCGCCCGCCGCGAGGGCGACGCGGCCACCGGTGTGACCGAGGTCGACGCTGCGTACGACATCGTCGGCGCCACCGCCGAGATGTACGCCGGCCTCGGCATCGACCTCACCGACCTGCTCGGCTGGCAGTCGGGCGGTACGGCGAAGGCAATCACCGCCAACGTCCGCTACTGCGACCCGGCTGAGGCCTGCAGTGCGGCTTCCCCCTACAACAACGCCTACTGGAACGGTCAGGAGTTCTTCGCCGGCGGCGGCATGGGCAGCGACGACGTGATCGCCCACGAGCTGACTCACGGTGTCGTCGAGCGCAGCTCGAACCTCTTCTACTGGTTCGAGTCCGGCGCGATCAACGAGTCGATGGCCGACGTCATGGGCGAGATCCTCGACCACCGCTACGCCACCGCCGACGACAGCCCGACCGACTGGCGCATCGGCGAGGACACCCGCCTCGGCGCGTTGCGCGACATGGCCGACCCGACGATCCTCGACCAGCCCGACCGGATGACCAGCGCGCTGTGGGAGGCCGACGAGAACAGCCTGTACGCCGACAACGGCGGCGTACACACCAACAGCGGCGTCGGCAACAAGACCGCGTACCTGATCTCCCAAGGCGGCACGTTCAACGGCCGCACGATCACCGGCATCGACGGCGCTGACGCGAGCCTGCAGAAGACCGCCACGCTCTACCTCTACGCGATCCAGCATCTCGTCTCCGGAAGCCAGTACGCCGACCTCGGCCGCACGTTGGCCAGCGGCTGTGACGTGCTGGTTGCTGCCGGCACCTCCGGCTTCACCGCTGAGGACTGCGCCCAGGTCCGGCTCGCCACAGCGGCGACCGAGCTTGCCAAGTCACCGACCAAGGTCGGCGCGGTCCGTCCGGCAGACGCCCCGAACACCTGCCCCGCAGGCAGCCTGAACAAGGCCGCGATCACCACCCCGTCGCTCAGCCGCGGGGTCCTGTGGACCCAGGCTCCCGATCCCTCGGTCGGCGTCCCCGCCAACGACCGCGACGGCAACGGCTCCGAGTTCGGCTGGGACCCCGACCCGGCGGCATACGGTGACCCGACGGCAAGCATCCTGTCGACCAGCGCCTTCAAGGTGCCGTCGGGCAAGCGGACCTACGTCCGCTTCTCCCAGTGGCACCTGTTCGAGTGGTATCCGGCTACGCCCGACCACCCGACGGTGCACATCGATGGCGGCGAGGTCCGGCTCGTCATCGACGGCAAGGCGACCGCGATCCCGGCCTCGGCGTGGGTCAACGGGCCCAAGCAGAAGCTGCTGCTCAGCAACCCGGACAAGCCGTTGTCCGGCTTCGGCGGCGACTCGAACGGCTGGACCGCCTCCCGGGTGGACCTCTCCTCGTTCGCCGGCAAGACTGTCCAGTTCCAGTGGGTCGTACGCGGCGACGAGTCGGATGCGTTCATCGGCTGGTTCATCGACGAGCTGGAGCTCTACAGCTGCACCCCGCAGACGATCGCGAACACGGCCGTGCCGAAGGTCGGCGGCACCCAGCGGGTCGGCTACACGCTGACCGCGTCGAAGGGCTCCTGGAGCCCGACCGCGACCAGCTGGCGCTACCAGTGGCTGCGCAACGGTGCCGCGATCAGCGGAGCCACCGGGGCGACGTACAAGCTGACCGGGGCGGACCACGCCCGGAAGATCCAGGTCAGGGTCACCGCCTACTCGTCCTCCTGGCCCGCGGCCAACCCAGGGGTCAGGACGAGCGCGGCGACCGGTGCGATCAGCGCGGGCTACCTCAGCTCGGCGACACCGAAGATCACCGGCACCAAGGCCGTAGGCCGGCTGCTGACCGCGACCCGAGGCACGTGGAGCCCGTCCGGCATCACGTTCTCCTACCAGTGGCTGCGCAACGGCAAGGTCATCAAGGGAGCCACCGGCAAGACGTACCGGCTCAAGACGGTCGACCGCGGCGACCGGATCCGAGTCCGCGTGACCGGCCGCAAGACCGGTTACTACACGAAGGTGCGCACCTCCGCAGCAACCAGCGTGATCCGATGACCCTCCCCGACGGTGACGGCGACCTCAGCCGTCATCGTCGGGTCGGCCGGGGTGCAGCAGCAGATCGACCTCGTCGATGACCATGTCGGTCACGACACCGGCGGCGAGACCGTCGATCCGGATGCCCTCGATGGCGGCCGTGAGGCCATCGGGCCCGGTCAGTCGCGACGCGGGACGCGCGCGGACCGCGTCGGAGACCCGTCGCTCCAGCGCCGTGTGCAGGACCGCGCGCGGGTCGATGTACGCCGCCCCGACCCGAGGCGGGTCGACCTCGACGGTGAAGGTCGCGAGGACGCGTACGTCCTGGGCGTCGGCGGTCCGGGTCCGGACGACGATCGCGATCTCCATCGGGCCGGTCGGCCACTCGAGCACCTCGTGGAAGCCCGGGACCGCCAAAGTCATCGAGTCGGAGGCGATCCGGACGATCCGCCGGTGCCTGGTCACGACCAGGCACTCACCACGGGGCGCCCGACGTACCAACGAGGCCGCCACGAGGACGACCGCGATCGCCGCGATCACCAGAACCGTCGCCATCTCCCCCATGGCTTCGAGTCTTCTCGGCCCGCAGCCGATTTCGAATGGGCGCTGCCACCCATTCGAGAACGGCGAACCGGCACGGTTCCTTCACAGGATCCGTGCCGGTTCACCACATGTGCCGTAGGTCAGGCGGGGAAGCCTTCACCCTTCGCCGCGAGGTCGCGGAGGTACTGCGTGGGGCGGAACCGCTCGCCGTACGTCTCGGCCAGCTCGTCGGCACGGGCCAGGAAGGCGTCGATGCCGATCGAGCCGTCGGCGGCCTCGTAGCCGGTGATGAACTGGGCCGCACCACCGGTCTGCGGCGGGAAGCCGATGCCGAAGATGGAGCCGATGTTGGCGTGCGCGGCGGAGGTGATGACGCCCTCCTCGAAGCACTTCGCCGTCTCCAGGGCCTCGATGAAGAGCATCCGCTCCTCGGCGTCCCGGATCGGGATCTGCTTCTCGGCGACCGGGAACACGCTGCCGAGGTCGGCCCAGATCGAGCCGCGCTTGCCGTCGGTGTAGTCGTAGAAGCCGGCACCCTTGAGCTTGCCGGAACGACCCGCCTCGATGAGCGGGTTGAGCACCTTCTCCGTGGTGGTCGGCTCCTCGATGCCGGCGGCCTCCCGGGTCGTCCGAGCGATCTTGACCATGAGCTCGTGGTTGAGCTCGTCGGCGATCTGCAGCGGCCCGACCGGGAATCCGGCCTGGGTCGCGGCACGCTCGAGCGAGTAGGGCGCGAAGCCCTCGGCGAGCAGCTCCAGGCCCTCCTGGATCTGGGTGCCGATGACGCGCGAGGTGTAGAAACCGCGGCTGTCGTTGACCACGATCGGGGTCTTCTTGATCTGCTGGACCACGTCGTACGCCTTGGCCAGCGCGACATCGTTGGTCTCGGCGCCGCGGATGATCTCGACCAGCGGCATCTTGTCGACGGGCGAGAAGAAGTGCAGGCCGATGAAGTCGGCCGGGCGGTCGATGCCCTTGGCGAGCTCGGTGATCGGCAGGGTCGAGGTGTTGGAGCAGAGCACCGCGTCATCGTTGACGAACGGGGCGATCTCGCTGAAGACCTTCTGCTTCAGCGCGACGTCCTCGAAGACCGCCTCGACGACGACGTCGACACCGGCGAAGTCCTCCGGGGCGACGGTCGCGGTGATCCGGTTGAGGATCTCGTCGGCCTTCTCCTGGGTGAGCTTGCCGCGCGAGACGGCCTTCTCGTTGAGCTTGGCGGTGTACGCCTTCCCCTTCTCCGCCGACTCGATGGCGACGTCCTTGAGGACGACCTCGGCACCCGCACGGGCGAAGGAGTACGCGATGCCCGCACCCATCATCCCGGCGCCGAGCACACCCACCTTGGTGGCCTTGAACTTCTCGACGCCGTCAGGGCGCAGCGTGCCGGCGCCGATGGCGCCGAGGTCGAAGAAGAACGCCTGGATCATGTTCTTCGACTGCTGGCCGGTGACCAGCGAGACGAAGTAGCGCGACTCGATCCGGGTGGCGGTCTCGAAGTCGACCATCGCGCCCTCGACCGCGGCCGACAGGATCGCCTTCGGCGCACGCATGTCGGACTGCTTGAGCTGCTTGCGCAGGATCGGCGGGAACGCGGGCAGGAAGCCCGCGAGCGCCGGCGAGGTCGGCTTGCCACCAGGCATCTTGTAGCCGGGCTTGTCCCACGGCTGGGCGATCTCGTCGGGGTTGGCCTTGATCCACGCCTTCGCGGCGGGCACGAGCTCATCGGGGGAGGAGACCAGCTCGTGGATCAGACCCTTCTCGAGGGCAGCGGCGGGCTTGAACTTCGTGCCCTGGCCGAGGACGTCCATCAGCCCGGTCATGATGCCGAGGAGGCGTACGACGCGGGTGACGCCACCGCCGCCCGGGAGCAGACCGAGGGAGACCTCGGGCAGGCCGATGTCGTAGCGAGCGTCCAGGGCGATGCGGTGCTGCGCGGCCAGCGCGATCTCCAGACCGCCACCGAGGGCGGCGCCGTTGATCGCCGCGACGACCGGCTTGGGGAAGGTCTCCAGCTTGCGGAGGGTCGCCTTGATCGACTCGACCTCCTCGAAGACCTGGGCGCCGTTCTCCGGGCGCACCTGGATCATGTTCTTGAGGTCACCGCCGGCGAAGAAGGTCTTCTTCGCGGAGGCGATCACGACGCCGGTGACGTCGTCAGCTTCGGCGTACAGCTTCTCGACGGCCTCCGCCATCGAGGTCTTGTACAGCTCGTTCATGGTGTTGGCCGACTGGTTCGGGTCGTCCAGGGTCAGCGTGACGATGCCGTCGGCATCGCGGTCATAGCGGACTGCGGTCTCGCTCATCTGTCTTCCTTCAAGTCTGTGTCGGGCACGGCCCGGGATGTTCACCGAGGTACCTCGGTCAGCTGTCGCTTCCTTCGCGGAGTTCCACGAGGGAAGTGGGCGCTCACCGAGTTACCTCGGTGAGCATTCGCGGGCTAGACCAGCTCGACGATCGTCGCGATACCCATGCCGCCACCGACGCACAGCGTGGCGAGACCGCGCTGCTTGCCCTGACGCTCGAGCTCGTCGACCAGGGTGCCGAGGATGATGGCACCGGTCGCGCCCAGCGGGTGACCCATGGCGATCGCGCCGCCGTTGACGTTGGTGACCGACTCGTCGATGCCCATGTCCTTCATGAACCGCATCGCGACCGCGGCGAACGCCTCGTTGATCTCGAACAGGTCGATGTCGTCGACGGTGAGACCGGCCTTGGCCAGCGCCTTGCGCGAGGCCGGAGCGGGGCCGGTGAGCATGATCGTCGGGTCGGCGCCGGAGACAGCGGCCGAGATGATCCGGGCACGCGGGGTGAGCCCGTTGGCCTTGCCGGCCTCCTCGGAGCCGATCAGCATCAGAGCCGAGCCGTCGACGATGCCGGAGGAGTTTCCGGCGTGGTGGACGTGGTCGATCTTCTCGACCCAGTGGTACTTGGCCAGCGCGACGTCGTCGAAGCCGGCCTCCTGGCCCTGCTGGAGGAAGGACGGCTTGAGGCCGGCCAGGGTCTCGGCGGTGGTGCCGGGGCGGATCAGCTCGTCGTGGTCGAGGACGGTCAGGCCGGTCTGGTCGACGACCGGGATGACGGCGTCCTTGAAGTAGCCGTTCTCCCACGCGGCGGCCGCGCGGGCGTGGGACTGGGCGGCGTAGCGGTCGACGTCCGCGCGGCTGAAGCCCTCGAGCGTCGCGATCAGGTCGGCGCCAATTCCCTGCGGGACGAAGCCGGTCTTGAGCGCGGTGTCGGGGTCCTGCGCCCAGGCGCCGCCGTCGCTGCCCATCGGCGCCTTGCTCATCGACTCCACACCACCGGCGAGGATGAGGTCCTCGAACCCGCCGCGTACGCGGGAGGCGGCCTGGTTCACGGCCTCGAGGCCGGAGGCGCAGAAGCGGTTGAGCTGCACACCGGCGGTCGTCTCGGGGAGACCGGCCTTGATGGCGGCGGTCTTGGCGATGTCACCGCCCTGCTCGCCGACAGGGGTGACGACACCGAGGACGACGTCGTCGATCAGCGCCGGGTCGAGGTTGGGGTTCCGCTTGCGCGCCTCGTCGATCAGGCCGACCACCAGGTCGATCGGCTTGACCTCGTGGAGCGCTCCGGTCTTCTTACCCTTCCCGCGCGGCGTGCGCAGGTGGTCATAGATGAATGCTTCAGCCATGCGCCGATTGTGACACTAAAACTGTCACAGTCAACAGGGTGTTGCCCAAAGGTTCACGACAGATTGCGAGAAATCGTCCGGTTCACCGCGTCCTGGAAGCTCACCACGATGGCCTCGGTGGTCAGCTGCCGCAGCCGCGGGAGCACCTCCTCCAGGCGCGCCGCCTCTTCCGGGGTGTGATGGGTCCGCTTGAACGGGTCGATCACCTGGTCCCGCAGGATCGTGTTGAGCTCGGCGGCGAGGTCCGCCATGAGGCGCGAGGTCGCTGCGTACGCCGCGGCCAGCGCGTCCCGGGGCAGCCCCAGAGCGATCAGCTCGCGGCCGATCCTGGCCTGGATGTCGTCGGTCGGCTCGGTGGCCCAGGACGTGATCATGGCGCGCTGCATCGCGAGATCCTCCCGGGTGGTCTCGGCCGGGAGCCTGGCGAGATAGCGCTCGATCGCCTGCAGGGTGAAGCCGTGCTCCTGGAGCGCGGTGACCATGTCGAGGCGGGCGCGGTGCTCGGGGCCGTAGTAGGCGATCCGGCCGCGCCTGATCGCGGGCGGGATCAGCCCCAGGCTCGCGTAGTAGCGCGTCGTGCGCACCGACACCCCGGTGACGGTCGACAGCTCATCGATCGTCAGCAGCTCATCGGTCGTCTCGGTCATAGCCAGGGACCGTAGACCAAAGTGTTGCTACTTCGCCAGTGTTACTGTCACAGTTGCTCCGTCGGTGTCTTGCGTCACAGTCGTGAGCCCGATGAGATCGACCACCGACGAAGGAGTGTCATGCCCGCGAAGCCCACCATCTACGAAGCCGAGCACGAGGACTTCCGCGCGACAGCGAAGGCCTTCTTCGAGAAGGAGGTCGTCCCGTTCCACGACCAGTGGGAGAAGGACGGCATCGTCCCGCGCGAGCTGTGGAAGAAGGCCGGCGACACCGGGCTGCTCTGCTTCGACGTCGATGAGGAGTACGGCGGCCCCGGCATCAAGGATTTCCGGTTCAACTCGGTCCTCCACGAGGAGATGGCGAAGATCGGCGCCAGCGGGCCCGGCTTCTTCGTCCACACCGACATCATCGTCCCCTACATCTCCCACCTCGGGACCCCGGAGCAGAAGGCCCGGTGGCTGCCGGGCTGCGTCTCGGGCGACATCATCACCGCCGTCGCGATGACCGAGCCGGGCGCCGGCTCGGACCTCCAGGGCGTACGCACCACCGCGGTCGACAAGGGGGACCACTACCTCCTCAACGGCTCGAAGACGTTCATCTCCAACGGCATCAACGCCGACCTCGTCATCGTGGTCGCCAAGACCAACCCCGAGGCGGGCGCCCACGGCATCTCGCTGCTCGTGGTCGAGCGCGGCATGGAGGGCTTCGAGCGCGGCCGCAACCTCGACAAGGTCGGCATGAAGGCGCAGGACACCGCGGAGCTCTCCTTCACCGATGTCGTGGTCCCGAAGGAGAACCTGCTCGGCGAGGAGGGCTCCGGTTTCATCTCGCTGATGACCCTGCTGCCGCAGGAGCGCATCTCGGTCGCCTCGATCGCCGTCGCCGCGGTCGAGCAGGTCCTCGAGCTCTCCCTCGACTACGCCCGCACCCGCGAGGCCTTCGGCCGCCCGATCGGTCGCTTCCAGAACACCGCGTTCACTCTCGCCGAGATGGCCACCGAGGCCTACCTCGCCCGCCTCTTCCTCAACGACGCCGTCACCCAGCTCAACGCCGGCACCGCCGACACCGTCCTGGCGAGCATGGCGAAGTGGTGGACCACCGAGCTGCAGAAGAAGTTCGTCGACCAGGGCGTCCAGATCCACGGCGGCTACGGCTACATGATGGAGTACCCGATCGCCAAGGCGTTCGTCGACAGCCGCATCCAGACGATCTACGGCGGCACCACCGAGGTCCAGAAGCTGATCATCAGCCGCCACCTCGGCCTGTAACGCCCGGTCCTCGCTGGTCGAGCCGTGAGGCCGCCTGCGGCCGAGCGTGTCGAGACCAACACGGTCCCCTGTCGCGCTCGATGGGACCGTGTTGGTGGAGGAACGCCACCGCCCAGCGGCGGCGGG